>DASWUT010000001.1:0-2458 GCA_036401455.1 Gemmatirosa sp.
CTGGCTCAACGCCGACACCTGGCCGAACCGTTGCACCGCGACCGACCACCACGAGTAGCGCGCCTCGCGGGGTACTCGGGTCAACGCGTAGTCGTCGACCCCCACGTGTCCTGCGGCCATCGCGACCTCCTCCTGGTGTGGTGGTGTGGTGCCGCCACGCTAAAACCCAGTTCAGGAGTGGGTCACGAGGCGCCGTGCCCGGTTGGCTGGTTCCGACTGTGCACTGTGCCCAGGTCGTTGCTGGCGTGAGCACGATCTTCCCGCGCACCGCCCGCGACTCCAGCAACTCGTGCGCCTGGCGTGCTTCGGCGAGCGGCAGGCGATGCGCTACCGGCACCCGCAGGCTGCCCGAGGCGAGCCGGCCGAGCAGGCGACCCACGGCCGGTCCGGCAGGTGGGGGGCGTCGATGAAGTAGCCGCCCACGTTGAAGCCGTGCAGTGATTGGTTCGCCGCAGGGCGGTAGAGCAGCGCCTCGGTCGCCGTCGCATCCAGCGTTGCCATCGTGCGCGAGGCGAAGCCGTAGACGATGCACCGCCCGAAAGGAGCCAGCGTGGACAGGGTCTTGCCGAGCGCGTCGCCCCCGGTCGCTTCGAGGGCGACGTCGATGCCCCGGTGAGCTCCCGCACGCGCGTCGGCCAGTCCCCAGCCGGGTCCAGCGCGTCGTCCGCGCCGAGCGTGAGCGCGGCGGTGCGCTTCGCCTCGCTGGACGCCAGCGCGATGACGCGACCCGCACCGAGCAGCTTGGCGATCTGCACCGCGTAGGAGCTGACGCCACCGGACGCGGCGGGGACGAGGACGGTCTCGCCGGGCTGCAGCCGGGCCGAGTGTTGGAGCATGAGCAACGGGGTCACCCCCGCGACCAGGACCGTTGCCGCGACGTCCTGGTCGATGCCCGGCGGAACAGGAACGACGAGCGGCGCGGCGCACACGGCGTACTGGGCATAGCCGGTCGAACCGTCCGGGCCTGCGAGCCCGAGCACGCTCGTGCCGACCGCTGGGCCGTCCACGCCGTCGCCGAGCGCCGCGACCACACCGGCCACCTCCCCTCCGGGCGTGAAGGGCAGCGGTGAGCTGACGGGGTAGGGGGTCGTTGCGGCGGCGCATGGTGTCCGACCAGTTGACGGCCGCGGAGCCGACCCGGACGAGGATCTCGCCGGGTCCGGGCTGCGGCACGGCCGCGCGTTCGAGGGTGAGGGTCTCCGGGCCGCCGTAGCGGTGCACCCGAACGACGTCCATGGTTTCGGTGTTCATACCCCTACGACGAACAGCACGGGCCCCGAAAGGACACGTCCGTCGCTCGACCTTCAGCCGCCGTAGAGCCAGTCGAGTCAGGCGCAGGACCGAGTCCTGTCAGCGGCAGGCGGCACGGCCGGTCACCATGGACCCATGCCAGATCGCGTGCTGCCCGTCGACGACCTCGAATGTTGGGTCCGCGACCTGCTCGTGGGCTCCGGCCTGCGCGCGGACGCGGCCGCGACCGTCACGACCGCGCTCCTCGCCGCCAGCCGCCGCGGCGTGGATTCGCACGGGGTCGCCCGCGTTCCCATCTACGCTCAGCGACTGCGCGCGGGGCTGGTGAACGGCGATCCGCATCCTCGTGTGGAGCGGCGCCACGGGGCCACCGCGCTCGTCGACGCCGACAACGGGCCGGGCCAGGTCGCGGGCGTGTACGCCACCGACCTCTCGGTCGAGCTCGCCCGGGAGCACGGCGTCGGCGTGGTGGCGGTGCGGCGCAGCACGCACTACGGCTCGGCGGGCTTCTACGCGATGCGCGCCGCGACGGCGGGGATGATCGGCGTGTCGACGACGAACTCGGAGCCGTTCGTCATCCCCCATGGCGGCGTGGGCCACGCGTTGGGCACGAACCCGATCGCGCTCGCCGCCCCTACCGTCGACGGGATCTTCGACGTCGACATGGCGACGAGCCAGGTCGCGGTCAACCGGATCATCAACGCACGCGCGGAACAGCGCCCGATCCCCGAAGGGTGGGGCGTCGACGAGCAGGGCCGCCCCACGACCGACCCGGATCTGGTGTTCGCCGCCGTGCCGCTCGGGGGCTACAAGGGCTACGGGCTCGCCGTGCTGGTGGAGATCCTCTCCGGTGTGCTGCCGGGCGCGGGTGTGCGCCACGGCGTCGGGCGGATGTACGAGGAGCTCGGCCGCAAGCAGGACGTCGGGTCGTTCCACCTCGCGCTCGACCCCGAGCGCTTCGCCGGTCTCGACCGCTTCGCCCAGGTGCTGACCGGGATGCTCGGCGAGCTGAAAGCGATCCCACCTGCGCAGGGGTTCGACGAGGTGCTCGTGCCCGGCGAACCGGAGGCGCGCGCGCAGGAGCGGCGCGACCGCGAGGGGGTTCCGCTTCCCGCCGTGCTCGTCGAGGCGCTCGAGACGCTCAGCAGCGAGGTCGGGGTGGCCGTTCCGTTCTCCTGACGGTGTTGAGGATCGAGCGCGCGATCAC
>DASWUT010000002.1:0-2619 GCA_036401455.1 Gemmatirosa sp.
CGGCGGCCTCACGCTCGCCCGGTCCACCCTCGCCGCGCAGCTCGCCGCGCGCGCCACGGCCGCGCAGGCGGGCCCGCCGACCGCGGACACGGTGCTCGACGCCGACCACCTACTGCTGGCCTACCGGATGGACGTGCAGCGCGGCGGCGGCGGGTGGCGCTCGCTCATGGCCCGCACCGCCACGTACACGGTCGCGGCGGGGGTTGCGGTCGGCACGCCGCAGACGCTCGAAGAGGGGCACCTCAAGTACGGCGCGGCGTTGGACTACGGCGACGGCGTGCTGCGCACCGACGACGTGGTCGCGCGCTGGACCGGCTGGAGTCTCAGTACGCCCCGCCCTCGGTTCGACGGCAGCGGGACCGTCACGCCCGCCGAGGGCGGGCCGCTCAATGGGTTCGGCTTCGCGCACGCGACCGCGCCGGGGTCGCTGCCCAAGCTCCGGTTCGGTGCCACGTACACCATGCGCCTGCGCGCGGTCGACGTTGCCGGCGGTAGCCTCGCGCTCGACGATCCGCTCGCGGACCAGCACGCGACGCCGCCCGTCACCTACGCGCGCTACGAGCCCGTCGGTTCCCCCGACGTCCGCCTCCCGGCCGACGTGCCGGTCAAGGCGTTGGGCCCCGGAGACTCGGTGGTCGACGTCACCGTCCGCAGCACCCTGCGGAGCAACGGCGGACTCACGCCCGCGCAGTTCGCCGCGCAGGAGTCGCGCTATGCTCCGTACGCCGCGGGGCCGACCGGTCCGGGGCCGACGGGTCGTGAGTGCTTCGCGCCGCGCGCACCGTTGGACCTCGCGGAGCGGCACGGCGTGTTCGACCGGCCGGGCGACGACGTGTGGCCGATCGTGCGTGCGGCGCTCGCGGGCGTGCGCGACGACACGGGTGCCCTCCCGCTGCTCCCCGATCCGGCGGCCGGGGGCGTGGCCGGGTACCTGCGCGCGGGGGCCGGCGTCGCCCCCGTGCTACGCCAGTCCGACTGGACGACCTGGCAGTCCGACGCGCTGTCCAACGCGCCCAAGCGGGTGACACTCGCGGGGGGGAGCACGGCCGACGATCCGCAACTGGTGTGGGCGGGCGACGTGCTGGCCGTGACGCTGCCGCCGGGTCTGCAGGTGACGCTCGAGCTTTCGTCCACCGTGCCGCAGGGTTGGACCGACCAGTTCGCGGTGGCGGCACACGCCGCCGTGCTGCAGGACGCGGTGACGGCGGCGCAGACGGGGCGGCATCCGCTGCTCACGCCCGTGCGAACGCTGACGTTGACGCACGCCGTGCGGCAGCCGCTCGCCGACCCCGCCGGCACCTTCGATCCTCCCGTGCGCGTCGAGGGCGAGACCAACGCCACGCTCACCCCGACTCGTCCGCTGCTCGGCCTGCACGCGCCGAGCACGGCGAAGGTGACCGTGACCGCGAGCTGGACCGAGGTGGCGGACGCCGCCACGTGGCCCGTCGCTGACGCGGCCGTCACGTCGGTCGCGATCGACCCCGACGACACCGCGTTCGGCGAACCGATCGTCCACGAGTTCGGCGACACGCGCCACCGCCGGGTCACGTACCGGGCGGTGGCCGTGAGCCGGTACCGGCGGTACTTCCTCGACGACGAGCTGCCCGAGCGCTTCCTCGCGCCGGCGACGTTAGGCACGGTCGACGTGCCCAGCACGGCGCGGCCGCCGGCGCCCACGGTGCGGGCCGTGTTCCCCGCCTTTCGCTGGACCCGCCAGAGCGCGACGGCGGGGGGCGTCGCGCGGGTGGTGCACACGCGCGACTGCCTGCTGCGCGTCGAGCTCGGGCGCCCCTGGTTCGCGAGTGGCGAGGGGGAGTTGCTGGGCGTCGTGCTCGCGGCCAGCGCCCCGGGGGCGCGTGCCGCCGGTGCCATCGGGACGCAGGTCGGGCGCGATCCGATCTGGAAGACGAACGACGCAGCGCGCTGGCCCGGCGTCGACCTGTTAGGCGCCGGTGCGGCCCCGCCGGCAACCGTCGCGCTGCCCGAGGCAGGCGGCGACGTCACCGTCGTGCCGTACGCGCCGTGGTTCGACGCCGGCTGCGGGTGCTGGTACGCCGACGTGGCACTTCCGGGCGTGGCCGCGGCGTCCTACGCCCCGCTCGTGCGGCTCGCGCTCGGGCGGTACCAGCCGTCCAGCCTGACCGGGCTGGAGTTGTCGCCGGTCGTGGAGTCGGACTTCGTCGCGGTGCTGCCGACCCGCACGCTGACCGTCGAGCGCACCGGCGGCACCGTGTCGGTCACGCTCGCGGGCGCGGGCCCCGACGGCGCCCTGCCCAACACCGTCGAGTACGCGCTCGAGCACCGCCCCGGGGCGGTCGCCGACGCGTCCGGGCCGACGGCGCTCGCCGACGATGAGGACGGGCTGCCTGGCTGGCGCGCGGTCGACGGCCAGCGCCTCGTCACCCCACTCGGCGCGACGGTGCAGCTCACGGGGTTCGGTGCCGACGGCGCCTACCGCGTGCGTGTGCGGGAGACCGAATCCGTGCCGCCGGCCGTGCCCGCGGGCCGCGCCGCGCCGGCGATCCCGGACCCGGCAGGCCTCGCCGGGCGCGTCGTGTTCGTCGACGCCGTGCTCGTGCCGCCCGCGCCGTGACGTCCGGCGGCGAACCGCCGCTCCTG
>DASWUT010000003.1:0-2760 GCA_036401455.1 Gemmatirosa sp.
GGTCGGCGGTGAAGATCAGCGCGTCGCCCGGCCGGATGCGTTCCAGCAGCTCGGGCAGGCGGGCGTCGAGGCGCGCCAGGGCGTCACCGTAGCCGCGCACGTCGCGGCGGTGCCCGTACTTGGTATCGAAGTCGTTCAGGTTGACGAACACCAGACCATGATCTGTGGAATCGGCGAGCTCGAGCGCACGATCGACCGCCTCGCCGTTGTCGGCGACGCGTACCGATGACGCGATCCCGTGACCGCTGTAGATGTCACAAATCTTCCCGACAGCGTGCACGGGTACACCCGCCTGCTCCAACCGGTCGAGCACGGTCGGGGGCGGCGGGATCGCATAGTCTCTACGGTTGGGTGTCCGAGTGTAGTTCCCCGGCGCGCCGGTGAACGGCCGCGCGATGACGCGGTTGACCTCGTGCGGCGGGACGAGCATCGCGCGCGCCTTCTCGCACCAGTCGTAGAGCGTGGCTAGCGGCACGGTGTCTTCGTGGCAGGCCACTTGAAACACCGAGTCCGCCGACGTGTACAGGATCGGCCGCCCGGTGCGCTGGTGCTCCTCGCCCAGCTCGGCGATGATCTCGGTGCCCGACGCGGTGCGGTTCGACAGCGGCGGCTCGCCGGCGATCGCGGTGAATCGCTCGACGACCTCGGGCGGAAAGCCGTCCGGATAGGTGGGGAACGGCACCTCCGTGATCACCCCGGCCATCTCCCAGTGGCCGGTGATCGTGTCCTTGCCCTTGCTGCGCTCGCGCAGCCGGCCCACGGCCGCGGCCGGCGCGGCGGAGGCGGAGACGCCGCGCACGCCGGTGATGTGCCCCAGGCCCAGCCACTCGAAATTGGGCAGGCGCAGCCCGCCCAACCGCTCGGCGACGTTTCCGACCGTGTTCGCGTTCAGAGCGTCGTGGTAGGCGACCGCATCTGGAAGGGCACCGACGCCGGCGGAGTCCATGACGAAGGTGAGAATGCGCGGCATGCCGTTCGGCGCGGTTCCCTTCAACGCAGGACCGCGCCTCCCGTGGCGCTGAACGCGTGAGGCTCTACATGCGTCTTCCGGTTCTCGTCGCGCTGGCCTCGGCGCTTTTCGCGAGCGCCACCGCGCTCGCCGCGGCCGCTCCGCCGACCAGCCTCGACGTGACCGCGAAGAACGTCGAGTTCTTCTCCAACCGGTTCATCGTCACGGCGGACGGCGACGTGCGGGTACGGCTCTCCGACGGCACGGTGCTCACCGGGCAGACGTTCACGATGGATCTCAAGCTGAACCGGTACCTGGTCGCCGGCGACGTCCACGTCGACGGGCCGGCAGTCCACACGGCGGGCGCGGCCTTCGCCGGCTACCCCGACCTCGACCGGTCGTATTTTCTGCCCGGCGCGGTCGCGGCGGGCGCCGCGCCCGAGCGCTGGACGTACTACGGCCAGGACTGGACGAACCAGCACGCCGGGCGCGAGCAGCCCGGCGACGCGTTCTTCTTCCCCGACCTCACCGGCGAACGGCCGTACATCTACGCGGCGGGCGTGCGCATCACGCCCAAGACCAACGTGCTCTTCGACTTGCCGCGCGTCTACACGGCGGGCGTGTACCTTCCGCTGCCGCGCTACGTCGTGACGTTCTCGGCCAACTCGCACTTCTACGAGAACGGTTTTCAAGGCGCGCGCGCCGACGTCGCGCTGCCGTTCAACGGTTCCGAGCACAGCCTCACCGCGCTGCACTTGCGCAACGACCCCTTCAACGGCACGTACCTTGCGCTCGACCAGCACTTCGTGTGGAAGAACGACTGGATCGTCGCGTCGATCGATCCGCTCACGCAGGAGCAGCGCCAGTACAACCTGATCGGCTCGAAGTGGTTCTCGCCGAAGTTCCAGGCGCGCCTCTTCGCCCAAGAATCCGCCGCGCAGCACTTGATCGTCAACCGCCCGGACGACGCCGCCGGCTTCGTCGAGGTGCAGGTCAACGCCGGCTTGTCGCACTCGGGCCTGAGCTACACCCAGGACAACTACTTCCAGCACCTGCTCGGCTATCCGGCGCACCCCGACGACACGGTGCTCGCATCCGACTACGACCCGCGCTGGCGCGAGCATCCGGTGAACGCCGTGCTCACGTGGACGGGCACGGAGAAGACCGTGCGGCGGTCGCTGCCGCTGCTGTTCCGGCTGCGCAGCGGCATCGGGTTCGCGCACGACGTGTACGGTGAAGGCGGCTGCCCCAACTTGCAGCCCGGTCCGCCGAGCATGTGGTACAAGTTCGCGGGCGGCGCGCTGTACACGGGCGCGATCACGCTCCCGCACGATTTCTCGCTGACCGCGCAGTACGACCGCCAGCGCACGTGGTTCTCCGAACCGCACCACGTCGACGCCGGCGACGCGCGCGTCGCGATCTCGCGCGCGCAAGCCCTCCGGCACATCAACTACTTCGTGGCGTACGAGGTGAAGACGGTGGGCGACTACTGGGGCAGCCAGCAGCTGGCAGCGTTCCCCGCGCCCGTCTACGGCGACGTGTACACCAACGGCTTCGGCTCGTTCGCCGGGCAGTCGGCGTTTCGCGGATTCTCGACGTCCCACGCGCTGAGCGCATCCTTCGTGTACACGCCCACGCCGTACTTCGCGCTCAGCCTGCTCGCGTCGCACAACAACGACTTCCCGGCGCCGGTTCCGGGGCTGTACGGGCAGCCGCCGCTGCAGCTGTCCGGCGACCTGCGCGTGCGCATCTCCAGACAAGTGCTCGTCGACCTGTCGCGGTCGTACTACTTCCACTTCGCCAACGAGCGC
>DASWUT010000004.1:0-2403 GCA_036401455.1 Gemmatirosa sp.
TTGAGCACCCCGTTGAGCGCGTTGTGGCCGGCGAATGCGGGCTGGCCGAAGAACGCGTTCAGGAACGGGATGAGCAGCGTGATCGTGAACACGTCCATGACCGCCGCGCCGACGTTGGCGAGGACGGCCCCGGCCAGCCGCCCGACGTGCGGGCGGAGGAAGCGCAGAAGACGGGCGTACACGGGCCGGGAATGTAACCGTCGGGATGGGCCGGCTATATGTTTGGTGTTTGTACCACCGCCCCCACCCGACACCCGAGAACGAGCACGCCCCGATGGCCGGCCACAGCAAATGGAAGCAGATCAAGCACTACAAGGCGGCCACCGACGCCAAGCGTGGCGCGCTGTTCACGAAGCTCATCCGCGAGATCACGGTCGCGGCCAAGTTCGGCGGTGGTGATCCGGGCGGCAACGCGCGGCTGCGGCTCGCGATCGAGACGGCGCGCGGGAGTTCGATGCCGAAAGAGAACATCGAGCGCGCGATCAAGAAGGGTACGGGCGAGCTCGAGGGCGTCGATTACCAGGAGGTCATGTACGAGGCGTACGGGCCCGGTGGTGTCGCGCTTCTCATCCAGGCGCTCACCGACAACCCGACGCGCACGGTGGCCGACGTGCGCCACAAGCTCTCCCGCGGCGGTGGCAACCTCGGCGCGTCCAACTCGGTCGCGTGGATGTTCGATCGGCGCGGGCAGATGCAGGTCGACGCGACCAGGTTCGAGGAGGACGCGGTGATGGAGGCCGCGCTCGAGGCCGGCGCAGAGGACGTCGCGCGCGAGGAGGATCTGTTCGTCGTCACGACCGACCCGGTGTCGCTGCACGCGGTGCGCGAGGGACTGCAGGCGAAGGGGATCCCGACCACCGAGGCGCAGATCGCGATGGTTCCCAAGAGCACGGTGCACGTGGCCGGCACGGATGCGCAGCAGCTCGTCAAGCTGCTCGACGCGCTCGAGGAGCTCGACGACGTGCAGAAGGTCGAGGGCAACTTCGACATCGACGCGGACGCGATGGCCGAGGCGTGAGTTGTTGGTCCTCGGGATCGATCCGGGCACCGCGGCCACGGGCTATGGCGTCGTCGCGCGCGACCGCGGCGGGCTGACGCGCCTCGTCGAGTGCGGCGTCGTGCGCACGCGTGCGCGCGACCCGCTGCCGGCACGACTGCGCGAGGTGTACGAGGGCGTGACGGAGCTGATCGCGCGTCACCGCCCGGACACGATGGCCGTGGAGAGCGTCTTTTACGCGAAGAACGTTCGCACCACGGTCACGCTCGGCCACGCCCGCGGGGTGATCCTCCTCGCCGGCGAGCTGGCCGGGCTGGAGGTGCACGAGTTTCCGCCGGCCGAGATCAAGAAGGCGGTCGTCGGCACGGGCTCGGCGACCAAGGAGCAGGTGCAGTTCATGTTGACGCGGCTGCTGCGCCTCAAGTCGGTGCCCTCGCCGTCGGACGCCGCGGACGGCGTGGCCGCGGCGCTCACGTACTGCATGGCGCCCGCACTGCCGCCGGTGTCGCGCCTGCGCGAACCGGTCCTGCCAGCGACCGCGTTCTCGCTGCGGGAGGCGCGATGATCGTCCAGGTCGCGGGACGCGTCGTCGCGAAGGAGCTCGACCGCGTCGAACTGCTGACCAAAGGCGGCGTGGGGTACGAGCTGCTCATTCCGCTCTCGGTCTACGAGGGGCTGCCCAAGGTCGGGGAGGACGCCGCACTGCACACGCATCTCGTCGTGCGCGAGGACGGCTGGCAGCTCTACGGGTTCTCCACGGCGTTCGAGCGCCGCGTCTTTCAGCGTGTGATGACGGCCAAGGGCGTGGGGCCCGCGCTCGCGTTAGGCATGCTCTCCGCGCTCACGGCCGAGCGGCTCGCGCGGGCGATCCGGGAGCGCGACATCGTGACGCTGCAGAGCGTGCCTCGGGTCGGTAAGAAGAAGGCGGAGCAGATCGTGCTCGACCTCGCCGACAAGCTCGGCGACGTGCAGGTGGACACGGGCGCACCCGGTGCGCGATCGGCGAGCGGTGGCGGGGCGGCCGACGACGCGATCCGGGCCCTGGTGTCGCTCGGCTACACCACGGCCGACGCGGAGCGCGGGGTCAAGGCGGCGATCGACGACGGGGGAGGGAAGATGAGCGCGACGGAGCTCATCCGCGCGGCGCTCGCGAAGCTCGGCGGGCGGTAGGCCCCTGCCGGCGGTCGGGCGGACGGCCGCGGTGACGCGCGACGTCACCGACGCCGACGTGCTGCCGGACTCGGGGAGCGCGTATAAGTCGCGGACGCTCGCCTTCAAGTTCCCGGTGCGCCCGGGTGGCCGCGTGACGGTCTGGCTCGAAGCGCTCGAGGTCGTCGTGGAAAAGCGCCGCGTGCGCCTGTCGACAGTGTGCACCAACCAGCGCGGCGAGGTGGTGCTCGACGGCG
>DASWUT010000005.1:0-5025 GCA_036401455.1 Gemmatirosa sp.
CATTCGGGCCGTGCCGGACGGGCCGCTCGACGTGAACCGGGCGGATTCGGCCGCACTGGACGCGCTGCCCGGGGTCGGGCCCGCGCTCGCGCGGCGGATCGTCGTCGATCGTGCCGCCCGTGGCCCGTACGCGTCGATGGCGGAGCTCAGTCGCGTGCCCGGCATCGGGGCTGGGATGGAGCGTCGGTTGGCGGGCGCGGTGCGGTTTGGGGGGGTGACGTTCCCCCCGGGCGGGCGTCCCCTTTCGGGCTCGGTTCCGGCTGCTGCGGCCGGGTGGCCCCCCCCGTGACGACCGCCTGCCTCTTCGCCCCTTCGTGGCTCTTCCCGCCGCTGCCGCCCCCGCCATCAGCCCGTCGCTCGTCGACCGCGAGCGCCTGGGCGAGTTCCTCGTGCGCGAGGGGCTCGTCACGCGCGAGCAGGTCGCGCGCGCGGTCACGGAGCACCAGGCGACCGGGATGCGGCTGGGCTACTGCCTCGTGAAGCTCGGGTTCGTGCAGGAGGTCGAGCTGACGAAGGCGCTCGCGCGGCAGTTCCGGATGCCCGCGGTTGACCTGTCGCGGTTCGAGCCCGATCCGCGGGTCGTGAAGCTCGTGCCCGCGGACCTCGCGGTGCGGCACCTCGTGCTGCCGCTCAAGCGCGAGGGGCGCACGCTCACCGTCGCGCTCGCGGATCCCTCGAACCCGAACGTCATCGAGGATCTGAAGTTCATCACCCGTTACGACGTGTTTCCCGTCGTCGCGGGGGAGTACACGCTGCGCGCGCTCGTCGAGAAGCACTTCGACGCGGGCGAGCAGCAGCAGGTGCAGTCGCAGCTGCAGACGCTCGTCGCCGAGTTCGCGAGCGACGACGCCGCGGGCGACGTCGAGGTGCTCGAGAACACCGAGGACGACGGCTCACCGATCGCGACGGTCGGCATGCCGCTGGACGAGGCGCCGGTCGTGCGCCTCGTCAACGCGATCCTCGCCGAGGCGGTGAAGCGGGGCGCGAGCGACGTTCACATCGAGTGCTTCGAGCACGAGTTGCGAGTGCGTTTCCGGGTGGACGGCGCGCTGGCCGACATCATGTCGCCGCCGCTCAAGTTGAAAGCCGCGCTCATCTCGCGGCTCAAGATCCTCGCCTCGCTCAACATCGCGGAGCGGCGGGTCCCGCAGGACGGGCGCATCAAGCTGAAGATGGGGAAGAAGGTCGTCGACTTCCGCGTCTCGACGCTGCCGACGCTGTACGGCGAGAAGGTCGTGCTGCGCATCCTCGACAAGGGGAACCTCGCGCTCGATCTCGAGACGTTCGGCATGGAGCCGCGCGCCGAGCGGGAGTTGGGCGACGCGATCGCGAATCCGTACGGGATGGTGCTCGTGACCGGGCCGACGGGATCGGGCAAGACGACGACGCTGTACTCCGCGCTCGCCAAGATCAACACCGGCGACGTGAACATCATGACCGCGGAGGATCCGGTCGAGTACAACCTGTTCGGGATCAACCAGGTGCAGGTGCGAACCGAGATCGGGATG
The DNA here is from genome assembly GCA_036401455.1 of Gemmatirosa sp. GTDB lineage: Bacteria > Gemmatimonadota > Gemmatimonadetes > Gemmatimonadales > Gemmatimonadaceae > BPUI01. The sequence goes on from DASWUT010000005.1 coordinate 1,509, forward strand.
ACGTTCGCGGCCGCGCTGAAGGCGTTCCTGCGGCAGGATCCGAACGTGATCATGGTCGGCGAGATCCGCGATCTGGAGACGGGCGGGATCGCGGTCAAGGCCGCGCTCACCGGCCACCTCGTGCTCTCGACGCTGCACACGAACTCCGCGCCCGAGACGGTGACGCGTTTGCTCGACATGGGGCTGGAGCCGTTCAACGTGTCGAGCGCGCTGAACCTCGTGCTCGCGCAGCGGCTCGTGCGGCGCATCTGCGTCAAGTGCAAGCAGCGGCACCTGATGACGGCCGTCGAATTCGCCGCCGCCAAGGTGCGCCCCGAGACGACGCTGCGCGAGCTGCGCTTCGCGGCGCGCGCGATCGAGGAGGCGAAGGGCCGCGCGACGCCCGAGGCCGCGCCGCTGCTCGCCGGCGTCACGCTCGACACGCCGGTGGGGGAGCTGCCCTACTTCCGCGGTGCAGGCTGCGAGACCTGCAACGGCACGGGGTTGAAGGGGCGGCAGGGGCTGTACGAGGTGATGGTGATGACGCCGGCGATCCGGCGGCAGGTGCTGACGGGCGCGGACGCGGGGCAGATCCGCGAGACCGCGATCGAGGCAGGGATGTTGACGCTGCGAATGGACGGATGGCTCAAGGTGCTCAAGGGCGTGACGACGATCGAGCAGGTCGTGCGGGAGACCAGCGTGTGAGAATGCCTAACGACGTGCCCGTAATCGGGCCGACCGCCGCGGCGGCGCCTTCGCTACCCGCGGTGCCTTCCCCCCCCGCGCCGCCGAATCTGCGCACGCTGCTGGAGGAAATGGTCGCGCGCGGGGCGAGCGACCTGCACGTGACGGCGGGCGAGCGCCCGAAGCTGCGCGTCGACGGCGAGCTGGTGAACGCCGCGGGCGCGGTGCTCACGCCGCGCGACACGATGGCGCTCGCGTATTCGGTGCTCACCGACGCGCAGAAGAAGCGCTTCGAGATGGAGGACGAGCTCGACTTCTCGTTCGGGATTCCGCAGCTCGCGCGTTTCCGCGGCAACGCGTTCAAGCAGCGCGGGTGCGTGTCGGTCGCGGTGCGGCAGGTACCGTTCGCGATCAAGCCGCTCGGCGAGTTGGGCCTGCCGCCGGCGGTGGCGCGAATGGCGGAGAAGCCGCGCGGGCTCGTGCTCGTGACGGGGCCGACGGGGTCGGGGAAGAGCACAACGCTGGCCGCGATGCTCGACAAGATCAACAAGGAGCGGCGCGGGCACATCATCACGGTCGAGGATCCGATCGAGTTCGTGCACCGCCACCAGGGGTGCATCGTGAACCAGCGCGAGGTGGGCACCGACACACGGAGCTTCGCGAGCGCGCTCAAGTACGCGCTGCGCGAGGACCCGGACGTGCTGCTGATCGGCGAGATGCGCGACCTGGAGACGATCCAGGCCGCGCTGACGATCGCCGAAACGGGGCACCTCGCGTTCGCGACGCTGCACACGAACTCCGCAGCGGAGGCGATCACGCGCATCGTCGACGTGTTTCCGGCGACGCAGCAGGCGCAGGTGCGGGCGCAGCTGGCGTTCGTGCTGGAGGGGATCGTGACGCAGACGCTCGTGCCGCGCGCGGCCGGGCGGGGGCGCGTGCTCGCGGCGGAGGTGCTGGTCGTCACGCCGGCGATCCGCGCGCTCGTGCGCGACGACAAGGTGCACCAGATCTACTCGCTCATGCAGGGCGGCAAGAAGTACGGGATGCAGACGCTGAACGACGCGCTGTACCAGCTGTACGTGGCGCGGCAGGTGACCGCAGAGGAATGCCTGCGGGTGAGCGGCGCGCCCAACGAGTTCCTGCGCATGACCGGGCAGCAGGCGCCCGACGATCCGACGGCGCCGCGCGGCGCCGTGCCTTCCGTTTCGACCAGCGCCGCGCGCTGAGCGGAGTTCTTCCGATGCCGACGTTCGCCTACACGGCCCGCACGATGGCGGGCGATCTTCGCTCCGCCACGGTCGAGGCCCCGTCGCGCGAGGACGCGGTCCTCGCGCTCCGCAAGCTGCGGCTCGCCGTCGTCAAGATCGACGAGGTGGTCCGCAAGCCGCGGTCGCCGGGCAAGGTGCCGATGAAGGACGTCGTGATCTTCACGCGGCAGTTCTCGACGATGATCAACGCCGGGCTGCCGCTCGTCCAGGCGCTCGACATCCTCGCCAAACAGAGCGACAACAAGGCGCTGCAGCAGGTGACGCGCGCGGTGGTGTTCGACGTCGAGAGCGGCGCGACGGTGAGCGACGCGCTCGGCAAGCACCCCAAGGTGTTCTCGGACCTGTACGTGAACATGGTCGCGGCGGGCGAGGCGGGTGGTATCCTCGACACGATCCTCATGCGCCTCGCGACGTTCCTCGAGAAGGCCGACGCGCTGATGCGGAAGGTCAAGGGCGCGATGATCTACCCGGCGGTGATCTCGAGCGTGGCGGTGCTCTGCATCGCGGTGCTGTTGTGGAAGGTGATCCCGGTGTTCGAAGGGATGTTCTCGAGCGTGAACCTGGAATTGCCGCTGCCGACGCGCGTGGTGGTCGGGCTGTCGCGGTTCGTCAACGGGTACTGGTGGGCGCTGATCGGGGGCGCGGTGGGGGCGGGGGTCCTGGTCCGACAGTACTACGCGACGGCCGACGGCAAGCTGGTGATCGACCGGCTGCTGCTGAAGGTGCCGGTACTGGGCGACGTGCTGCGCAAGGCGGCGGTGTCACGGTTCACGCGTACGTTAGGCACACTGATCTCGTCGGGGGTGAGCATCCTCGACGGGCTGGAGATCACGGCGCGAACGGCGGGCAACCGGGTGGTGCAGGACGCGATCCTCGCGTCGCGGACGAGCATCGCGGGGGGGGACACGATCGCGGCACCGCTGGCGAAGAGTCAGGTGTTTCCGCCGATGGTGATTTCGATGATCGCCGTCGGTGAGCAGACGGGCGGGTTGGACGAGATGCTGACGAAGATCGCGGATTTCTACGACAACGAGGTGGACGCGGCGGTGAGCGCGTTGTTGTCGTTGTTGGAGCCGCTGATGATCGTGGTGCTGGGGGTGGTGGTGGGGGGGATGGTGGTGGCGATGTACCTGCCGATTTTCGACATGATCAATACGGTGCAGTAGTGAAGCAGCATGCTCCTCGCGTTGACCGACAATTTGCCAATCCGTTGACGGACACTTTGCCGAACGGTTGATCGGCAGACTTCCGCGGCGCACGACGAGGGCCGCGGCCGTCCATCGCTCGGATCGCTCCTGAACTCGTCAGCCGTATGCCCCAATCAGGGCGACAGGCTTACTCCGCTGTAGCTCTGATAGACGTGTTCGAACACCGCCGAGCACTTCCGATGATACAGCTCGGGGGTGTAGCCGGACGGCAGGCCAACATCCAGGGCGTCCTCGATCGCCAGGCGCACGCGCGCGCGCGCCTGGACCTGGCGTCGTCAGTCGAGCGCGAGCACGTCGTCGAGTCGCTGCAGCAGCTGACGAGCGACCTTCTTCACTTCGTCACGCTCGACGAGCGTAAGATCCGGGCCCGGGCGCGTG
>DASWUT010000006.1:0-3779 GCA_036401455.1 Gemmatirosa sp.
CGCGGCGCGTGGACTGGCCGGGTCGGTCACGGTGACGACCGACGCGGCGATCGCGTTGGACGACGCGTTCGGCGAGAGCGCGGGGATCCTGCTCGTCGCCGGAACCGGCTCGATCGCGTACGGCCGCGCGCCCGATGGGCGGTTCGAACGCTGCGGTGGATGGGGGCCGGTCCTCGGCGACGAGGGGGGCGGCGCGTGGCTGGGTCGCCGCGCGATGAACATCGCCGCCGCCGCCGCCGACGGTCGCGAGCCCGACACGACCCTTTTGCCCGCCCTGCTCGGCGCGATCGGCGGCGACGATCCGAGCGCGATGGTGCCCTGGGCCGCCAGCGCGACGCCAGCCGACTTCGCCGCGCTCGCGCCCGTCGTCCTCCGCGTCGCCGGCAACGGCGACCTGCGCGCCAACTCGCTGCTCGCCCTCGGCGCCGAGGAGCTGGTGTTGCACGTACGAACGCTCGCCCGCGCGCTCTTCGGTGATGAGCGTGCGGCGGTGCCGCTCGCGTTTGCGGGCGGCCTTCTGCTGCGCGGTGCGCCGCTGCGACGACGGCTCGAGCACCGCCTGAAGACCGCCGTTCCCGGTGCGCAGTTGCGCGCCGCAGACGTCGATCCAGCGCGCGGCGCGGTCCGTGGCGCGCTCCGCATGCTCGGGATCGAGCTCACGCCGGCGTAGCGCTGCGCCGACGGTCCACACGCAACACGGGGCGGCCGAACCTGGCCGCCCCGTTCGCGTGCGTCAGGCACGGCCGGTCAATTGTCGGCCTGCAGGTGCGCCTCGACGAACCACAGCCACTGATCGATGCCGCGCGAGATCTCGGTGAACATGTCCGACGTGTCGGCGTCCTCCGCCTCGTCGGAGGCATCGATCGCCTCGCGCGCCACCTTGCCGAACGACGCCAGTGCGGTCGACAGCGCCTTGACGCTGTCAATCCCGCCGAGGATTCCCTTCGGGTACTCGGGGAGCGTGGAGCGCCCGGCGACCATCCGCGCGGTGCCCTCGACCTCGCCGCCGAGCTGCGCGGCGCGCTCCGCGATCAGGTCCACGTACTCCTCGACGGCCTCGTTGATCTTGTCGAACAGCTTGTGCAGCCCCCAGAAGTGCGGCCCGCGGACGTTCCAGTGCGCCTGCTTCGTCTGCGTCTGCAGGTCGATGCAGTCGGCAAGACGCAGGTTGCAGAGTTGGATCATCTTGCCCCGCGTGTCGGCCGGCAGGTCGTTGCGCGTTGGTTCGACGGGGCGGGACGGCGCCTTGCCGTTGCCGTCGTGCTTCGCCGCCTTGTTGTCCTGCTTGGACGCGTTCTTCGAATCGGTGTCGATCGTGGCAGTCGCCATGGAGTCCTCGGATCGTTGAGAAGGAGGTGTTCGGCCCGACAACGAGCACGGCCGGTGCCAGCGCAGCGGATCCGCTCGGGCCCGGCGACGGGACTCGCCGACCCGCTCCTTCCCGGCGGCGAGCGCGGCACGCGCCTTGGACGCCCGCCGCCGTCGACCGGCACCGCGCGGGAGTGACACCATCCACCGCGCCGTGAACTCCGCGGCACCGGGACCTCAAGGGAGCGCTTCGCCCTCGCCGGTTGTCGCTCGCGCAGTTGGCGGTGGCGCGATCAACGGCACGCGCTCGAGACGGGACTGACGGGATGAACGGGATTGGGCTGCGGAAGCTCAATCGCCGGAATCCCGTCGGTCCCGTCGCCCTTCCCGCGCCGGTAACTTCTGCGCGCTCAGCCAGTCACGACGCCTTCCGCGGCCGGGCGCTCCTGCCGCGCGAGCTCGACTGCCTGTGCCCGCGCGAGTGCCGGATCGGTGCCGAGCACGCCTTCCCAGCGCGCCATGACGGCCGTCGCGAGGCAGTTGCCGACGAGGTTGACCGACGTGCGCGCCATGTCCATGAGCGCGTCGACACCGAGGATCACCGCGACGGCGCCCAACGGCAGGCCGAACTGCGTGAGCGCGCCACTGAGGATCACGAGCGATGCACGGGGCACGGCGGCCACGCCCTTACTGGTCAGCATCAGCGTGAGCATCATCAGGATCTGCGTGCCGATGGGCATCGCGATCCCCGCCGCCTGCGCGGCGAACACGGACGCCAGCGCGAGGTACAGCGTGCTGCCGTCGAGGTTGAACGAGTAGCCCGTCGGCATCACGAAGGCGACGATCCGCCGCGGCACGCCGAACGCCTCCATCGCCTGCATCGCGCGCGGGAGCGCGGCTTCGGAGCTGGCAGTCGAGAACGCGATCAGCGCCGGTTCGCGGACCGTGCGCACGAACCGCGCGACCGGGATGCGGAAGGCGAGCGCGACCGGCACGAGCACGCACCCCAGGAACACCGCGAGCGCACCGTAGAGCGTGCCGACGAGCAGGGCGAGGTTCTTGAGCACCCCGATCCCGCTCTTGCCGACGGTGACGGCGATCGCCGCGCCGATCCCGATCGGGGCGAATGCCATCACCAGCCCGACGAACTTGAACATGATCTGCGACAGCGACTCGCAGAAATCGGGAAAGAACTGCTTCGGCCGCCCCTCGACACGCGCGAGGGCGACCGCGAACAGGATCGCGAAGAAGACGACCTGCAGCACCTCGTTGTTGGCGGCCGCCTCGAAGAAGCTCTGCGGGACGGTGTGTTCGAGCACGGCGCCAAACGTGGGCTGCCGCGTCGCGAGCGAGGCGATGTCCTTTCCCGGGTCGGACGGCAGCGTGATCCCTACGCCGGGTTTGACGAGGTTCACTGCCGTGAGTCCGACCGCGAGTGCCGCCGTCGTGACGAGCTCGAAGTAGACGATCGAGCGGAATGCGAGGCGGCCGACCTTCTTCATGTCGTCGCCATGCCCCGCGATGCCGATCACGAGCGTGCTGAACAGCAGCGGAACGATCAGCGACTTGATCATCCGCAGAAAGATGTTCGACAGCGGCTTGAGCTCGACCGCGACACCCGGCGCGAGCACACCGACGAGCACCCCGACGACCATGCTGACGACGATCCACTGCGTCAGCGTCACCCGCGCGAGGCCACGCGCCGGCGGCGACGCCGACCTCGCGTTAGGCGTCACCGTCACGCGTCAGTCGCCGGCGTCCGCGGCGAGCGCGCCGGGGCGGCGCAGCCGCGAGTTGCGGTAGCCGTACACGAAGTAGAGCACGAGGCCGATCAGCAGCCACCAACCGAAGCGTTCCCACGCCATCGGCGGCAGTCCGCGCATGACGAACACGCAGAGCGCCGCCCCCGCGATCCCGACGAAGTGGACCGCCGGCACGCGGAACGGCCGGTGGCGGTCCGGATCGGTGTGTCGCAGCACGATCACTCCGATGCACACCAGCGTGAACGCGAACAGCGTCCCGATGTTCGTCAGGTCGTACGTTTCGTTGGCGTCGCCGATCAGCGACCAGAGCGCGACGAACGCCCCGGTGAGCATCGTCGTCACCCATGGCGTACGATGGACCGGGTGCACCTTCGCCGCCCACTGCGGCAGCAGCCCATCGCGCGCCATCGAAAAGAAAATGCGTGGCTGCCCGTACTGAAACACGAGGAGCACGGCGGCCATCGAAAACACCGCGCCGAGTGCGACGATCTTCGACACCCAGGTCAGTCCGCTGGCGTTGAGCGCGTAGGCGAGCGGATCGGCCGCCTTGCCGAGCTCCTGATAGGGCACCATCCCGGTGAGCACCGCACCGATGATGATGTAGATCACCGTGCAGATCGCGAGACCACCAAGGATCCCGATTGGCAGATTGCGCTGCGGATTCCGCGTCTCCTCGCCCGCGGTCGAGATCGCGTCGAAGCCGATGTA
>DASWUT010000007.1:0-3112 GCA_036401455.1 Gemmatirosa sp.
CACCGACCGGCACCGCGCCGAGCGCGACGTAGAGCGTCGCGCGCGCGGTTAGGATCGCGGTCGTCGCCGTCTGGCCCGCGGCGGTGGCGATGCCGGCGAACCGCCACCACGTGATGTCGGCGGCGCGCGTCCCGTACGTCAGCGGCGTCCGCATACCGATGCATGCCGCGAACGCGAGGATCCCCGCCGCGACGGCCGCGACGAGCAGCGGCGACGGCGTCCAGCTGCCGAGATCGCGCGTCGCTACGTCGGACGTCGCGACGTCGAACGCGATCGCGACCGCCGCGAGCGCGCCGGTGACGAACCACAGCGCGCGCCGCGACGGGTGCGTGACGATGCGCCTCAGTGCGGCGTACGCCACGCGTGCCTCGAGCCCCAGCAGCGCCGTCAAGCGGCGGCCCGCAAGTATGCGGCGCGCAGCGCGTCGAGATCGCCGAAGCGCGTCACCGGCTCGTTCAAGACGATGTGCCCCGCGACGATGACCACGATGCGGTCCGCCGCGTCGTACGCCGTCGCGAGCGCGTGCGTGCTGATCACGACGCCCGCGCCGCCCGCCGCCAAGCCGCGCACCATCGCGACGAGCGCGTGCTGCGCGGCGGGATCGAGACCCGTCGTCGGCTCGTCGAGCAGCACGACGTCGGCGCGCGCGACGAGCGCGCCCGCGAGACACAACCGCTGACGGTTGCCCTTCGACAGCGTTCCCGCGGCGCGGTCGCGCAGCTCGGTCAGCCCCGTGCGTTCGAGCGCGCTCTCGACGACCGTGTCTGCATCGGCGAGCCGGCGGCCGGCGGCGACGAACCCCAGATGCTCGACGGGCGTGAGATCGTCGTACACGATTGGGATCTCAGGCACGTACGCCACGCGCCGCTCGCGCGCGCCACGTCCCTCGTCCCCCGCGACACGAATGATCCCGCCGCTCGGGGCGAGCAGCCCGGCGACGCACGTCAGCGCCGTCGTCTTCCCCGCACCGTTGGGCCCGAGCAGCGCGACGACCTCGCCGCGCGCGACGTCGAGATCGACACCGGCCACCGCCTTGACACGGCCGAACCACCGCACGAGCCCGCGCACCGAGAGAACGACCTCGCCGTGCTTCATCGCGACCACCTACCGCACGGCGACCGCGCGCGTTTCAGCCGGTGACGACGACGGTGCGTCAGGTCCCGTCGACCGCGAGCACGACTTTGCCGAACTGCTCGCCGCCGTTCATCTTCTTCGCGGCTTCCACGACGTCGTCGAGCGCGTACACGTGGTCGACCGCGGGTTTGAGGGAGCCGTCGAACATCGCCAGCATCTCGGCGAAATCTTGCGGCGAGCCCATCGACGAGCCCATGATGTCGAGCTGGCGCCAGAACACCGAGTACGGCCGAATCTTCGCGTCGCCAAGCGTGCCGCCGTAGATCACGACGCGCCCGGCGTAGCGCGTGATGTTGATTGCCTTCGACAGCGTGTCGCCGCCCGCCGAGTCGATCACCAGGCTCGGACCGCCGTCGATCGCCGCGACGTCCTTCTCCCACTTCTCCGACGTCTTGTAGTTGATCGCGACGTCGGCGCCCATCGCTTTGGCGCGCGCGAGCTTCTCCTCGCTCGACGACGTCACGATCACCTTTGCCCCGATCTTCTTGGCGAACAGCAATGCGAACGTCTGCACGCCGCTGCCCACGCCGGGGATCAGCACGACGTCGTCTTTGGTGCAGCGGCCGCGCGACACGAGCGCGCGGTACGCGGTCACGCCGGCGAGCGGGATCGCGGCGGCTTCGTCGTCGCTCAGCGACGGCGGCGCGGGATGCACGTTGCCCGCCGGCACGGCGATGTACTCCGCGAACGTTCCTTGGTGCGGCATGCCGAGCACCTGCGCGGTGCGCTGCCAGATGCGCTGATCGGAGCCCCAGCCCAGCGTCGGATCGATCACGACGCGCGTGCCCGCCGCAAGGCCTTGCACGCCGTCGCCGTGCGCGGCGACCGTGCCGACGCCGTCCGAGCCTGGGATGCACGGCAGCTGGATGCCCGGATAGAGCCCTTGGCTGATGAAGACGTCGCGGCGGTTGAACGCCGCGCGCCGTAGCTTGACGAGCGTCTCGCCCGCGGCCGGCTGCGGATCGTCGACCTGCTCGACGCGGAAGTGCTTGGGACCGTTCTCGCGGTCGATCTCGTGAAGTCGTACGGCGCGCATGGCGCGACCGTACGCGGACGACGTGATGCCGCCTGCCCGGGCTGCTCGGCGCGGCTGGCCGCAGCCTTCGGCGCCGCCGAAACCAACCGGGCGACCGGGAGCGGACCGCGTTCTCGCCAATAGCCCGGGCAAAGAGGAACCTCGTGCTTGGAGGGGACTTGGCTTTTCCGTCAGTGAGCCTCGGGCCGCCGATCGCCAAACGGCTGTCCCGCATGGACGTTCAGATCGAGGCGAACCGCTGCCTCAACTGCTACGACGCGCCGTGCATCCGCGCGTGCCCGACCGGCATCGACGTGCCGCGCTTCATCGGCCGCATCGCGACCGGCGACATGCTGGGCAGCGCGCAGACGATCATGGACGCGAACCCCGTCGGCGCGAGCTGCGCGCGCGTGTGCCCCACGTCGCAATTGTGCGAGGGGGCGTGCGTGTACAACGCCGACGAGAACCCGATTCGCATCGGCGACCTCCAGCGCTACGCGACCGACTGGGCGATCCGCGAGAACGTCACGCTCTTCGAGGCCGGGCCGCCGAGCGGGAAGCGCGTCGCGGTGATCGGCTCCGGCCCCGCCGGGCTCGCGGCGGCGCGGGACCTCGCGCGCCTGGGGCATGCGGTGGTCGTCTTCGAGCGCGACGACGCGCCCGGCGGGCTGGACACGTACGGCATCGTGCCGTTCCGGCTGCCCGCGGAGATCGCGCTGTGGGAGGCGGAGCAGGTGCGCGCGCTCGGTGTCGAGTTCCGCACCGGCGTCACGGTCGGCGAGACGATCGCCGCCGATGCAATCCTCGCCGAGTATGACGCGGTCGTGATCGCCGTCGGGATGGGGAGCGTGCCGCGGCTGGGGATCGAGGGCGAGCACGCGGCCGGCGTGTGGGACGCGCTGGACTTCATTCGCATCGCGAAGTCGGGCGGCGACCCCGGCGTGCTCGGCGACGCGGTCGCGG
>DASWUT010000008.1:0-10137 GCA_036401455.1 Gemmatirosa sp.
TCTCTCCACCTTGAAAGGGTAGCGTCCTAACCGATAGACGATAGGGCCGCGAACACGACGACCAGTAGCGGTAACGGGATTCGAACCCGTGTTCCAGCCTTGAGAGGGCTGTGTCCTAGGCCTCTAGACGATACCGCCGCAACCCCGCCACGACGCCGAATCCGGTGCGGGCGAGCAGACCAACTTAACCGCGGGCACTTCGATTGGCAAACAGCACAGCCGCGTCGACGACGCGCCCAACAGGCCCGGAGGGAATCGAACCCCCAACCGCCGGTTTTGGAGACCGGTGCTCTACCAATTGAGCTACGGACCTACGTCGCGCATCCCGCCGCGCGGTCCATCCATGCCGAGCAGCGCTGGCGAGCAGCGCTGCCGAATGCTTAGGGGTGACTAACGGGACTTGAACCCGCAACCCCCGGAGCCACAGTCCGGTGCTCTAACCGATTGAGCTATAGTCACCATGTGAGCCACCCGCCCGCCCGCCCGCGAGGGCGCCCGAACGGACCGCTCAAGCTAGTCGCCGCCCCGGACCGCTTCAAGACCGCGGCAGGCGCCAACCGCGGCCGATCAGTCCTTCGCCCGGTCCAGGTACTCGCCCGTCGCCGGATTCACCCGTACTCGCTCCCCCGTGCTGACGAACTCGGGCACGTTGATCGTCACCCCGTTCTCGAGCTTCGCGGGCTTGTTGGACGCGGTCTTCGTCGCCGTCTTCATCACCGGCGCGGTGTCCACGATCTCGAACGTCAGCGACGCCGGCAGGTCGATCCCGATCGGCCGGCCATTGTAGTACTCGGCGAGGATCTTCATCCCCGGCTGCATCCACTGCGCGTTGTCGCCGAGCGTCTCGGCGTCGAGCTCGAGCTGATCGTAGTTCTCGGAGTTCATGAAGTGGTACGTGTCACCACCCTGGTACAGGAACTCCAGCTCGTGCGTCTCCATGTCCGCCTTCTCGATCGCGTCGGCGGCACGGAAGCGATGCTCGAAGTTTGCACCGTTCCGAAGGTTCTTCATCTTCGTCTGCACCATCGCGCGCAGGTTGCCCGGCGTGTGGTGGCGGAACTCGATCACGCGGCAGGGATCACCTTCGAAGACGATGACCATCCCGCGGCGGATCTGCGTGGCAGGCACTGCCATGTATGACTCGCGGTAGTGAACGTTGGAAAGAACGGCGTCGCCGTCGGCGCCCGCCGTTTCGGAGCTAAGTGCTTCCAGCCTCGCAATTTGCCGGATGGTCAGAGCCCCGGCAAGCCAAACCGCGCGTCCGGCCCGTCCGACGCGCGCGGTGCGGACTACTGCGCCGCCGTCTGCTGCCCCGCCGTCCGCGACGCCTGCGCCGGCACGCTCGACGGCGCGAGCAAGGGACGGAGCGCGCGCCACACGTGATCGCCGACGATCCGCGCACCCTCGGCGGTCGGATGCACCCCGTCGGCCTGGTTGAGCCGCGGGTTCCCGGCCACGCTGTCGAGCAGGAACGGGAACAGCGTCACCCCAGCAGCGCGCGCCGCGGCCGGGAACGCGGCGTGGAACGCGGCCGTATAGCCCGCACCGAAGTTCCGCGGCGCCTCCATCTGCACGAGCGCGACGCGTGCGCGCGGCTCATCGTGCCTAACGCGCGCGAGGATCGCGTCGAGGTTGGCGCGCAGCGAGTCCACGCTCTGCCCGCGGAGGCCGTCGTTCGCGCCCGTCTCGATCACCACGACGTCCGCCGGCTCGTGCAGGACCCAGTCGATCCGCCGCAACGCGCCCGCGCTCGTCTCGCCACTGACCCCCGCGTTGACGACCTCGATCGGCGTGCCGGCCGACGCGGCGCGCCGCCCGACGACCGCCGGGTACGCGCTGTCCGGATCGAGCCCGAGCCCCGCCGTGAGACTCGTCCCGATGAACACCACGCGCGGACGCCCGCGCGCCGGCGCGTCCGCCGGCGCGCTCGCCGGCGCGCTCGCCGCGGCCGCCTCGGGCGGACTCGCACGCTCGGGGGTATCAGCCGCGGGCGGGCGCGAACACGCGGCCCCCGCGATCTGGAGCGCCACGCCCGCGGCCACCAGCGCGCCCCGTCCCCCCGCCCTGCCCCTCTCCGCTGCCCGCATGCTCGTTGCTCGTGATCTGACCAAGGAATACCTGAGCGGCGGCCGTCCGCTCGCCGTCCTGCGCGACGTCTCGTTCGAGGTGCCGACGGGCAGCTTCGCCGCGATCGTCGGGCCGTCCGGTAGCGGCAAGACGACGCTGCTCGGACTGCTCGCCGGACTCGACGTGCCCACGCGCGGCACCGTCCACCTCGACGGCACCGCCCTGCATACCCTCGACGAGGACGCGCGTGCCCGGCTCCGCGGCGAAAAGGTGGGGTTCGTCTTTCAGAACTTTCAACTCATCCCGACGCTCACCGCGGTCGAGAACGTCGCCGTTCCGCTCGAATTGCGCGGTGAACGCGGCGCCGAACGGCGCGCAGCGGAGTTGCTCGAGCGCGTCGGGCTCGGCGGGCGCGGGCACCACTTCCCGCAGCAACTCTCCGGCGGCGAGCAGCAGCGCGTCGCGCTCGCGCGCGCGCTCGTGAATCACCCGCGCGTCCTCTTCGCCGACGAGCCGACGGGGAACCTCGACGGCGCGACGGGGGCGCGCATCGTCGCCCTGCTCGAACAGATCAACCGCGAGGACGGCACGACGATCGTTCTCGTCACTCACGACATCGCGCTCGCCGAGCGCGCCCAACGGGTGATCCGCCTCGCCGACGGCGCGGTCGTCGAGGATCGAGCTGCCGTCCGGCAGGCCGCGTGATGAACGGCCTGATGAACGGCCTCCTCCGGCTCGCCTGGCGCGAGAGCCGCACGGCCCGCCGCCGGCTTCTGCTCTACATGTCGTCGATCGCCCTCGGCGTGGCCGCGCTCGTCGCGATCGATTCGTTCGCCGGCAACGTCGGCCGGTCGGTGCGCGAGCAGTCGCGCTCGCTCGTTGGCGGCGATCTGCAGCTGACCTCGCGCGGGCCGTGGACCAAGCCCGCGCGCGCGCTCCTCGACTCGCTCGCGCACGCGGGCGCACCGGTCGCCCGCAACACGCAGTTCACGTCGATGGCCGTGACGCCGCGCAACGGGAACACGCGGCTCGTCCAGGTGCGCGCGGCCGACCCGGGCTATCCGTTCTACGGCACGGTGACCACCGACCCCGCCGGGCGCTGGTCCACGTTAGGCGCCGGACCGCACGCGCTCGTCGACCGCTCGCTCCTCGTCTCGCTCGGCGCGCGCGTGGGCGACACGCTCACCCTCGGGCTCGGCCGGTTCGCGATCGACGGCGTGCTCGTCAGCGTGCCCGGCGACGCGGGGATCTCGGCCGTGCTCGGGCCACGCGTCTACATCCCGGCGCGCTATCTCGCCGAGACGCAGCTGCTCGTCTTCGGCAGCCGCGCGGAGTACTCCGCCGTCGTCAAGCTGCCCGCACGCGTCGATCCGGCCTCGTGGGTGCGCGCCCACCGCGGCACGCTCGACGCCGCCGGCCTCCGCGCCCGCACCGTGCTCGACGCCGAACGCGGCCTGACCGAAGCCGTCGACCGGCTCAGCGACTTCCTCTCGATCGTCGGCCTCATCGCGCTCCTGCTCGGCGGCGTCGGCGTGGCGAGCGGCGTCGGCGCGTTCGTCGCCCGCAAGCTCGACACGGTCGCCGTTCTTCGCTGCCTCGGCGCGACGGGTCGCCAGGTGCTCGCGGTGTACGTCGCACAGGCCGCGGTGATGGGCTTCGCCGGTGCGGGCGCGGGCGTGCTGCTCGGCCTGCTCCTGCAGTTCGGGTTGCCGCGGCTGCTCGCCGATTTCCTTCCCGTGGACATCGTCGTGCGCCCCGAGTGGCGCGCGATCGGCTCGGGGCTGCTCGTCGGTGTCTGGGTGGCGATGGTCTTCGCGCTGCGCCCACTGCTGGCGCTGCGCAACGTGAGCCCGCTGCAGGCGATCCGGCGCGACGTCGACGCCGCCGCGCTCCGCCCACGCGGCCGCGGCCTCGGCGCGATCGACTGGCCAGCGCGTCTTGTCGACCTCGCGATCGTCGCCAGCGTGCTCGCCCTCGCCGTCGCCCGCACGGGAAGCCGGCGGAACGGCGTTGGCGTCACGGTCGCGATCGCCGGCGCGATCGTCGTCCTGTGGCTCAGCGCGACGGCCGTCGTGTGGCTCGCCCGTCGCGCGATCCGCGCGGGGTGGCCCTACGTCGTCCGGCAGGGAGTCGCAAACCTCTACCGCCCCGGAAGTCAGACGCGCGCGGTCACGCTCGCGCTCGGCTTCGGCGCGTTCCTCGTTTCGACGGTCTATCTCGTCAGGTCCAACCTACTGCGAGACCTCGACGCACGGTCGGCGGCCGCGCGCGCCAACGTGCTCTTCTTCGACGTGCAGGAAGACCAGGCGCCGGTGCTCGACTCGATCGTGCACGCGCGGGGCTATACGACCCCGGGCGGCCTCACGCCGATCGTGACGATGCGCGTCGCGGCGATCAACGGGCGCACGACGGCGCAGCTACTCGCGGACAGCGGCCGCGGCCGGAGCGGACGCGCGCCCTGGACGCTCCGGCGCGAGTATCGGTCGACCTACCGCACCACGCTCGGCGACGCCGAACGCGTCACCGCGGGGAGATTCTTTCAGACCGACGGCAGCGGCGAGCCGATCCCCGAAGTGAGTCTCGAGACGAGCCTCGCGCGCGACCTCGGCGCGCGGCTCGGTGACACGCTGACGTGGGACGTCTCGGGCGTCCCGGTCCGCACTCGCCTGACGAGCCTGCGGACCGTGACCTGGGCACGGTTCGAGCCGAATTTCTTCGCCGTCTTCCAACCCGCCGCGCTGCGCGGGGCGCCGAAGCAGTTCGTCCTGCTGACCAACGTGCCCACCGACGACGCGATCGCGCGGCTGCAGCGCGACGTCGTCGCGCGCTTTCCCAACGTGTCGAGCCTCGACCTCTCGCTCGTGCAGCGCACGGTCGGCCGGATCGTCGATCGGGTGAGCACGGCGATCCGATTCCTCGGCGCGTTCTGCCTCGCGATGGGGATTCCCGTGTTGTTCAGCGCGGTCGCCGCGACACGACGCGAGCGGGTGCGCGACGCGGTGCTGTTGAAAACGCTCGGCGCGACGCGCGCGCAGATCACTCGGATCCTGCTCGCCGAGTACGCCGCGCTCGGTGTGCTTGGCGCGGTGGCCGGGATGCTGCTGTCGTTCGCCGGCGCGTGGGGGCTCGCGCGGTGGATCTTCCACCAGCCGTTCCGGCCGGACTACGGCGCGGCACTGACCGTGGCCGCGATCCTCACGGCGGTCACGATCGCGATCGGGCTCCTGACCGGACGCGACGCGTACCGCGGGACACCGGCGGCCGCGCTGCGAGAATCCTGACGAGCGCCGGCGCGAGGACAGGTGGATCCCCGCGCCGGCGGGAATGACCGCGATGACGCATCGTACCGTCACCCGCGCGCACGCGGGATTCACCCGTTCCAGGCTACGCGTCAGCCCTAGCGGAACCGGATCCCGTTAGGAGCGACCGCGCCCGGCTTCGGTACGAACGCTGCCGCGGCGGGCTTTGCCGGCGCCTTGGCTTGCGGTCGCGGCGTACGTCCGGCGCCGGCGTCCTTCTGCGGCGCCCCGCCCTGCCCGGCGACCTCCGGCTTCGGCCGCATCGAGAGCGCGATCCGGCCGCGTTCGAGGTCCACCCCGGTCACGGTCACGCGGACCCGCTGCCCGACCCGCACCAGCGCGTTGGCGTCCGCGATGTACCGGTCCGCCAGCTGCGACACGTGCACGAGCCCGTCCTGGTGGACCCCGACGTCGACGAAGGCGCCGAACGCGACGACGTTGGTCACCACGCCGTCGAGCACCATCCCGACGGCGAGGTCCTTCGGTTCCTTCACGTCGTCGCGGAACGTCGGCGCCTCGAACGTCGCGCGCGGGTCGCGGCCGGGCTTCTTCAGCTCCGCGACGATGTCGCGCAGCGTCGGTAGCCCGACCGTGTCGGAGACGTAGCGCGCCGGATCGATCCGCGCGGCGAGCGACTCGTCGCCGACGAGTGTACCGACCGCGACGCCGAGGTCGGCGGCGATCCGTTCGACGAGGGCGTAGCGCTCCGGGTGGACGGCCGAGGCGTCGAGCGGGTGCGCGCCGCCGCGGACGCGGAGGAACCCCGCCGCCTGCTCGAACGCCTTTGCGCCGAGCCGCGGAACGTCGAGCAGGTCGCGGCGCGCGCGAAGGCCGCCGCGCGCGTCGCGCGTCGCGACGATCGCCTGCGCGAGCGACGGCCCCACGCCCGCGACGTAGGCGAGCAGCGGCGCCGACGCGGTGTTCACCTCGACGCCGACGCGGTTGACGCAGCTCTCGACCGTCTCGTCGAGCCGCCGCTTGAGCTGTGGCTGACTGACGTCGTGCTGGTACTGTCCGACTCCAATCGCCTTCGGATCGATCTTCACGAGCTCAGCGAGCGGGTCCTGCAGCCGGCGGGCGATCGACACCGCGCCGCGGAGCGAGACGTCGAGGTCGGGCAGCTCGTCGCGCGCGAGGTCGGACGCGGAGTAGACGGACGCGCCGCTCTCGCTGACGACGACCACTTGCGGGCGGGGCGCACCCGGCGCGAGGTCGGCGGCGCCCAACGCCTCGCGGGCGAGCTGCTCGGTCTCGCGCGATGCGGTGCCGTTGCCGATCGCGACGAGCTCCGCGCCGTGACGCGCGGCGAGCCGGACGAGCGCCTGCCCGAACCGCTCGCGCTGGTGCAGGTACCACGTGTCGGTCTCGAGCACGGCGCCGGTGCGCGACACGACCGCGACCTTCACTCCGGTGCGGAATCCCGGATCGAGCCCGATCACGGTGCGCTCACCGGCCGGCGCGGCGAGCAGCAGCTGTTCGAGGTTCTGCCCGAAGATGCGGACCGCCTCGTCGTCGGCGCGCTGCTTCAGCTCGAGCCGCAGCTCGACCGTAATCGCGGGCGCGAGGAGCCGCTTGTACGCGTCCGCCGCGGCGAGCGACAGCTGCGCCACCGCGCGCCGTCCCTCGACGACGGCCGCGCGCATCCGCGCGCCCACCTGCTCGGCCGGCGCCTCGATGCTCCAGGTCAGGAAGCCGTCCGCCTCACCGCGGCGGATGGCGAGGACGCGATGCGACGGTAGATCGCCGAGCGGGGCCGAGAAGTCGTAGTAGTCCTGGAACTTCGAGACTTCCTGCTCTTTTCCCGCCGCGGCCTGCGCGCGGACCACCCCGCGCGCGCGCGTCAGCTCGCGCACGGCGCCACGCAACGCAGGGTCCTCGGCGACGCGTTCCGCCAGGATGTCGCGCGCGCCCTGCAACGCGTCGGTCGCGGTGGGCACCTCGCCCCCCGGATCGGCGACGCGCGCGGCGGCACGCTCGGCGTCCGCGTCGGTCGCGTTCCCGGCCCAGAGCAGGTCGGCGAGCGGCTCGAGCCCTCGCTCGCGCGCGATCGCCGCGCGGGTGCGGCGCTTGGGCTTGAACGGAAGGTAGAGGTCCTCGAGTGCCTGCTTGGTGCCGGCCGCGGCGAACTGGGCACGCAACGCGTCGGTGAGCTTCCCCTGTGACTCGACCGCCGTGATCACCGCATCGCGGCGATCGTCGAGTTCGCGGAGATACTCGGCGCGCTCGCGGACGTCGCGCAGCTGCACCTCGTCGAGGCCGCCCGTAGCCTCCTTGCGGTACCGCGCGACGAAGGGGAGCGTGTTTCCCTCGTCGAAGAGCGCGAGCGCGGCGGCGACCTGCCGCGGCGCGACGCCAAGTTCGGCGGCGATCTGCTGCACGTGCGCCTGGGCGCGCGCGGCCGCGGAGGGGACGGAGGGGGACGGAAACGCGGGGGCGGCGGGGCTCTGCGGCTGCGGCATCGACGGCGGGAACGCCCGCGCGCGACGCCCGGCCGGGGCGGCGGGCGACGGCTCTGCGGGCTGCGGACGGCCGCGTACGATGCGCGCGCGCGTCGCGTGCAGCAACCGCTTGCGCCCGCCGCACGAACCGCGTACCGCGGCCGTGGCGCGACCGGATGCGGCCGTCGACGTCGGGGTGACGTCGGGGTGAGGTGTGGCGTCTTTTCGACAACGAGCCCACCCCGATGATCGACTCCCTCCTGTTCCTTCCCGACGTCGACGGTCTCGCCGCCGACGAGGCGTCCGCAGCGGATCTCGCGCTGGACCTGTCGCCGGCGCCGGAGCCCGACGACGTCGCCCGTGCGCAGGTTGCCGCCGCGCTCGCCGCGACGCGGGACGGCCACGCGCACGCTCTGGCCGGCGCGTGGCGCGACGCAGCCACCGCGTTCGAGCGGTCGGCAGAGACGCGGGATGCGCTCGTCGCGGCGGGGCTCGCGGGGCCGGCGGTAGCGGCGCGCGCGTGGAGCGACGTCGCGACCGTCCGCGTGCTCGCGGGCGACCTCGACGACGCTCACGCGGCACGCGCGCGGGTCCGATCGGCGCTGCGCGACGGCGACGACCTTCCGGCCGACTTGCGCGGCGCGCTCGCCGAGCTGGACGCGGTGCTCGGCCCGGTCGCCGCGGACATGCCGCCGACCGCGGCCGCGACGCCGGCCGCAGATCCCGGTCCCGCGGCGATCACGAGCGGATTACTCTGGCTCGATACGACGGACGACGTCGTCGCCGTGGTCGACGACCCGCCGACGATCGCGAGCCCGGCGCCCGTGACTCCGGCGGCCCCGACCGCGCCGACCCGGATCGCCGCCATCGACGCCGCGGTCGCGCTGGCTCACCCCGCGGAACGCGACGGTGCGCCGGGCGGACTCGCGGCGCGCCTGCGGCGCCTGCTCCGCCGCTGAGCGCCCGCCGGGCCGGCGCGGGCGAGCGTTAGGCCGGCTCGTCGCGCCCGTGCGCCTGCGCGGGCGGCGACGTCACCTCGACGGCCGTGAACGCCTCGAGGATCTTGTACGTGTGCGACGCGCCCTCGGGCACGACCCACGAGTTCCCCGGCTCGAGCAGTACGACCTGGCCCTCGGAGTGCAGCTCCGCCCGCCCCGAGACGACGTAGCCGACCGTCTCGTAGGCGCGTGCGGCGGGCGGCTTCGGCTCCGACGGCTGCTCGTTTTCCCACAGGCGCATGCCGACGCGCTTGCCGGTGGCGAGGTACTTCTGCCCCATCGCGCCGTGCGGCGAGTGGCGCGAGTCGATCTTGGTGATCGTGGTGTCTCCCATCGCTGTCTCCCGTGTGTGGTGTGCCGGCGAGGGCCGAGTCGGCCGCGCGACGACGCGGGCGGCGCGCCGGACCGGAACGCGGCCCCGTACACGGATCGTGCCCGGAAGCCGTGAGGCCGCCGGGCACGGAGGAACGGTCGGGAGCGGTGGATCAGACCTTGTGGCGGAACGTGATGCGGCCGCGGGTCAGGTCGTACGGCGAGACCTCGAGCGTCACACGGTCGCCCTGCAGGACGCGGATGCGAAACCGGCGCATGTTGCCGGCGAGCGTCGCGAGCACCTGGTGACCGGCCTTGGTCTCGACCCGGAAGGTGGCGTTGGGCAGTACTTCGGCCACGGTGCCTTCGAGCTCGATCGCGTCTTGCTTTGCCATACGGTAGGGCGTGGGGTGTCGGGAAATCGGCTGCGCCGCCGCGCGCGCTCGCGCGTGGCGGGCGACGGCGGGCGCGCACGCCCAATCGTCACACCACGGTAAGATAACGGAAATGACATTGTCAGGCACGCCAGACGGTCCCGCCGTCCCGGTCGCGGGCGGCGCACCCGCGCCGTACGGCCCGCAGACGCCGGCCGTGCGCCGCTTCCTCCAGCGCTTCGCCGCGCTCGCCCCGGCCGAGTGGGACGCGGCCGCGACCGCGTACGCGGCGTCGGCCGGGAGTGCCGCTGCGCTTGCCGCCGACCGCGACCTCGCCCGCGCGGTCGAGCGCGCCGGACGAACGGCCGAACGCGACGCCGTGCTCGGTCCGCTCGCGCAGCTGGTCCGCGTCGACCCCGATCGCGCCTCGAAGGACGACCCGCCGCCGGACGGCATGCTCGCCGATGCGTCGCGCGTCGCGCGTCCGCAGACGGACGGGTTGCACCCGGTGGCGGAAGCGGCGCTCGCCGCGCTCCTCGCGCTCGTCGTGCGGGACGTGCTACCGGCGCGCGCGTTCGCCACGCTCTACGCGCCGTTCGAGGTGGCGATCCCGCCGGCCGCGCTCGACGGATGACGCGCGGCCACGCGC
>DASWUT010000009.1:0-2789 GCA_036401455.1 Gemmatirosa sp.
GCGTCCTCAGTCCGGCGAAGAATCGATCGGGGAACCGCGTATACGCGCGGCGCGAGGTCGAACTCGTGCTACTCGTCAAGCATCTGCTCTACACGGAGAAGTACACGGTCGACGGCGCGCGGCAGAAGCTCGATGAGCACCGGCGGGCCGGCGCGCTGCGCGGCGTGGCGCGCGCCGCGATGCGGCGCGAAACGATCGGCGGCATCGAGCGCGAGCTCGACGCGATCGTCGACGTGCTCGAAGGACGGCGTCCGCCGCAGCCCGTCGTCGATGCCGCGGTGGACGCACCGGCCGATGTGGATGCGGCGGGCAGCGGCGACGGCCAGGCCGCCTAGATTCCCGCCTGCCTTCACGGTTGGGCGGCGCGCGCGTCGCCCACCGCACGCGTCCCACGCTCTCGCTGCATGCGCCTGCTCTGCACCAACGACGACGGCATTCTCGCCCACGGCCTCGCCCTGCTCGTCGGCGCGGCCGAACGACTCGGCGAGGTCACCGTCGTCGCGCCGGATCGGGAGCAGAGCGCGACGAGTCACTCGCTCACGCTGCACCATCCGGTGCGCCCGGTGCGCCGCGGCGAGCGTCGGTGGCAGGTGGACGGCACGCCGACGGATTGTGTGATGCTCGCCGTTGAGGCACTCATGCCCGAGCGGCCGGACGTCGTGTTGAGTGGCGTCAACCACGGGTCCAACATGGGCGAGGACGTGCTCTATTCGGGCACGGTCGCGGCGGCGATGGAAGGGCTGATGCTCGGAATCCCGGCCGTTGCGATCTCGTACGCGGGGGGCGACCTGCGCGCCGATCCGGCCGTGCTGGACGGGGCGGGGGATCTGCTCGCCGATCTGCTGCGCCACATCCTGACCCTGCCGGACCTGCCCACGGACACGCTGCTCAACGTGAACCTGCCGCCGATCGCGGCGCCCGCGGTGAAGGGAACGCGGCTCACGCGGCTCGGGCGCCGCGTCTACTCGAACTCGCTCACGCCGATGCGCGACCCGTGGGGGCGGGAGATTTTCTGGATCGGTGGTGGATCGGCCACCTGGCGCGGTGAGGCGGACTCGGACTTTCAGGCGGTCCGGGACGGCTACGTGTCGATCACGCCGCTGCATCTGGACCTGACCAACCGCGAGCTGCTGTCGACGGCGCACGAGTGGTGGCGGACGCCGTGATGTCGTCTCCGCGGTCCGATCCGTCGGACGGACCGAGCGAGTTCCGCGGTGCGCGCCGCCGCCTGATCGACGCGCTGCGCGCGAACGGCATCACGGACCTCGCCGTGCTGCGCGCGTTCGACCAGGTGCCTCGACACGCATTCGTACCGACCGGGGTCGCGCATCGCGCGTACGAGGATACCGCGCTTCCGATCGGTGCCGGGCAGACGATCTCGCAGCCGAGCGTGCACGCGCACTCGTTGCAGGCGCTGCGCCTGACCGGTCACGAACGCGTGCTGGAAGTCGGCACCGGCTCGGCGTTCCAGACCGCGCTGCTGTCGCGGTTGGCGGAGCAGGTGTTTTCGATCGAGCGCGTACCGGCCCTGTACGAGCGAGCGCGAGAGATGCTGAAGAAGCTGCAGATGCGCAATGTGTCGCTCCTGCTCGGCGATGGCACGCTCGGCTGGCGGGAATACGCGCCGTTCGATGGCATCGTGGTGAGTGCGGGCGCGCCGGTTTTGCCGCCTGCGCTTGCGGAGCAACTCGCGGCCGGCGGGCGGGCGGTAGCCCCCGTCGGACGACGCGAGGAACAAACCCTCACGTTGTACGAGCGGGTCGGGGACACGCGGACGGTACGCACGCTCGCACCGGTCCGGTTCGTTCCGCTGCTGGGAAGCCAGGGCTGGGCGGAATGACGCGGGCGCACCGCAGCGGGCGCACCGCACGGTCGTCGCTCGGTAGCGGGTCGCGGCGAGGGGGCGTAACTTGCGCTGCGGCCGCACGATACGGCCGGCCAGCCTCCGTAGCTCAGGTGGATAGAGCAGCAGTTTCCTAAACTGTTGGCCGCAGGTTCGAGTCCTGCCGGGGGCGTCGCGCGCGGCGTGCGCGCGAACCATTCACACGTCTCCGATCCGATGACCGTACCGCCCTCCGTTCCGAGCTACGACGTCGCCGACCCTGTGTCCGCAGCGCCGCCGCGGCTGACCGCGACGCGCGGTGCGGCCGCTGGCGAGACGGCGACCGACTGGCTCGAGCGCAACGGCCGGACCCTCGGTGCGGCGGCGATTGCGACGGCGGTCGTCGTCGCGGGTGGGTTCGCGTGGCGGGCGTCCAGCCGTTCGACCGCGGAGCGGGCCGACCGGGCACTGTACGAGGCCGAAGCGCGGTTCAGTCAGGGCGATCCGAGCGCCGGGGCCGCTCTGCAGCAGGTCACCTCGCGGTATGGCGACACGCCGGCTGGCGCGCACGCGCGCGTGCTCCTGGCGCAGACGTATTACGACCGCGGGCAATACGCGGACGGGTTGCGGGTACTGAGCGGCGGATCGGCCCCGGCGGAATGGCGCGATGCCACCGAGCGGCTCCGGGCGGCGGGGCAGGAAGGCTCGGGCCAGCCGAAAGCGGCCGCCGGGACGTACGAGCAGCTCGCGCGCGATGCCGGACCTGAGGCGAAGGCCGAACTCCTGGGCGACGCCGCACGCGCGTACGAGGAAGCCGGCGACAAGGCGAACGCGCGTCGGGTGTGGCAGCAGGTGATCGACACCGGGACGCGCGGCGCGAGTGACGAAGCACGGATCCGGCTGGGCGAGCTGGCCGCCGGTGGGTCGTGACCACGTGCGGCGCGGGACGCCGCCAGGAGCCCGCGAC
>DASWUT010000010.1:0-3915 GCA_036401455.1 Gemmatirosa sp.
CATCGAGCAGACGAGCCCCACCGCGAGTACGCTCGCCAGCGGCGACCACAGGCTCGAGCCGCTCACGATGAGCGGCACCACGCCCACCGCCGCGGCGGTCGTCGTGAGAAAGATCGGCCGCAGCCGGCGACGACCGGCATCGAGCGCGGCATCTTCCAGCGACTCGCCCTCATCGCGCCGCGCGATGATGTAGTCGACGAGGATGATCGCCTTGCGGACGACGACGCCGGTGAGCGCAGTGAGCCCGAGCTGCGCGGTGAAGCCGAACGGATTGCGCGTGAGCACGAGGCCCAACGCCGAGCCGAAGACGGCGAGCGGGATCGAGACCATGACGATGAGCGGGTAGCGCGCGTTGCGGAACTGCAGGAAGAGGATGACGAAGATCCCGAGCAGGCTGACCGACAGCGCGACGCTCATCGGTCCCTGCACCTCGGCCTGGTTCTCGATCTCGCCGCCTAACGTCATCGCGTAGCCGGGCGGGACGGGGACGGCCTGCAGCCGCGGAAGTGCCGCATTCAACACGGTCGAGGCGAGCACGCCCGAGCGCGCGAAGCTCTGCACCGTCACCGTGCGCACGCCGTTGCGCCGCACGATGCGACTCGGCTGCCATTCGGGGCGCACGTCGGCGACTTCGCGGAGGGGCAGGCGACCAGCCGTCACGGGTGACGTGACGTAGGCGTCGCGCACGTCGCCGACGCCCTGCCGGCTGGCGCTATCGAGGCGAAGGCGCACGTCGATCCGCCGGTCGCCCTCGTAGTAGGTGGACGCGGTCGCGCCGTCGAAGCCGCCCGCGAGCTGCTGCGCCACGTCGGCATCGGTGATGCCCAGCCGCGCGGCCGTTTCGCGGCGAAGGTCGACGCGCACGCCGTAGCGATCATCGCGCCAGTTGGTCGTCACGTACTCGCTCCCTAGCGTCGCCTCGAGCACCGCGCGCGCGGAGTCGGCCAGGCGGCGGAGCACGGTGAGGTCGGCGCCGCTGTAGCGGATCTCGATCGGCGCCGGCAACGCGGCCCCCTGCTGCAGCTCCTTCACGACCACCGTCGCCTCGGGCGCGAGGGCGGCGAGGCGCGCGTGGAGCGACGCGGCAAGCGCGGGCGTCGCGTCCGTCTCGTCGGTGTTCACGACGAGCTGGCCGTAGTTGGTCGCTGGTGGTTCGGGGTTGATGTTGTAGTAGAAGCGGGGCGAGCCACCACCGGTGAACGAGCCCACGGCACGCACGCCGCGCACGCGCCGCACGTCGGCGACGAGGCGCTGCACCACCGAATCGGTCGCCTCGAACCGCGTCCCCTCGGGCGTCCACACGTCGACGACGAACTGCGCACGCTCGGCTGCCGGGAAGAAGCGCATCGGCGTGAACCGGAGCATCACCACGCCGGCGACGAACGCCGCGCCGCTGAGCGCGAGGGTGAGTGCCTTACGCGGCATCGCGAGGCGCATCGTGCGCTCGTAGAGCCGCTGCATCGCGCCCAATGGGTCGAACCGACGCGGCGCCGCGGCTGCCCCGTGGCCGACATGCGGCCGGAGCCCGGTCTTGATGAACGCCAGGCAGAGGAGCGGTGTGAGCAGCATCGCGACGACGTACGAGCAGACGAGCGCGACGCTAACCGTGAGCGGCAGCGCACGGATGAACTCGCCCACCGTCCCGGGCAGCAGGAAGGCGAGCGGGAGGAAGCTCGCGACGATCGTCAGCGTCGCGCCGAGCACGGGGATGGCGAGGTCGCTCGCCGATCGCCACGCGGCCTCGTCGCGCGGCACACCGTGGTCGAGCAGCTCGACGTAGTTGTCGGCGATGACGATCGCGTCGTCGACGACCATCCCGAGCGCGACGACGAGCCCGGCGAACGACATCTGGTGCAGCTCGATGCCGAGCGCGTTGAGCGCGGCGATGGTGACCGCGACGGTGATCGGGATCGCCGTCGCAGCGATCGCGGCCACGCGCAGCGGCAGCAGCAGGACGGTGACGAGGATGACGGCGACGACGGCGATCGTGAACTCGCGCCCGAAGCCGAGCACGCGGTGCTGCACGCTCGCCGGCTGGTCGGCGATGAGGTCGACGCGCACGTCGGGCGGCAGCGTCGCGCGCACCGCGGTGAGCTTCGCGTCGATCGCGCGGCCGACAGTGACGAGGTTGCGCCCTTCCTGCGCCTCGATCGACATCAGCACAACGGGCTGATTGTCGACACGCGCGACGAACGTCGGATCGGCGTAGCGCCGCTCGATGGTCGCCACGTCGCGCAGCGTGACGGGCACGCCGCGCGAGGTGCCGACTCCGGGTGCGGTCGCGATCTGCAACGCGCCGACTTCCTGCACGGTGTTGAACGGCCCCGCGGGGCGGATGCGCACGTCGCTCGCCCCGGCGTCGACCGCGCCACCGTCGACGACGGCGTTGCGGGCGCGCAGCGCGCCTGACAGCTGCTGGGTGGTGACGCCGTACTGGGCCAGCCGCTCGGGGCGGGCGGTGACGGCGATCTCCTCGGGCTGCTCGCCGTAGCGCTTGATCTTGGACACGTCGGGCAGCGTGCGTACGGCGTCCTCGATGCGATCGAGGAAGGTCGCCAGCTCGCGCGAGCCGTAGCGCCCTGGCGGCCCGTGCACGGTCAGCAGCACCGCGACGACGTCGCCGAAGTCGGCGTTGACGATCGGGCCGACGACGCCGGCGGGGAGCTCGGTCGCCTTCGTCTCGTTGAGATCGTGGCGCAGCATCGACCAGAAGCGGTCGGGGTCGCGCACATCGTCGTTCAGCTCGACGTTGGCGACGAGCGCGCCGGGGCGGGACGTGGTGAACGTCTTGGCCTTCTTCACCTCGCCGTGCGAGAACAGCCGCCGCTCGACGGGTTCGGCCACCTGCCGTTCGACCTGCTCGGCCGTCGCCCCGGGGTAGAGGGCGAGGACGAGACCCTGGCGGATGGTGATCTTCGGGTCCTCACGCCGCGGCATGCGGACGAGGGACGTTAGGCCGAGTATGACGACGAGGGTGGTGAGGAGATAGACGACCTGGCGATTGGCGATGGCGGCGCGGATCAGATTCCCGCGCGGCGCGGGGCGGCCGTCGGGGGTACCGTCCGGGCCGCGAGCGATTGTCGGAGCCGACATCGTCAGCGTCCCCCCGCGACGACGACCGGCGACCCGTCGCGGAGCCGCTGCTGCCCGGCGACGACGACCGGCTCGCCAGCCGCGAGGCCACGCGCGATCTCGACGTCGGCGCCGCGTGCGTCGCCGACCTGCACCTGGCGCGCGCGCACGCGCCCGTCCGCCGGGGTGTAGACGTAGACCACGGTCGCGCCGTCGGGGTCCCGCGCCACCGCAGCGGCAGGAACGACGATCGCGTCGCGCACCCGCGCGGTGGGAAGCAGCACCGTCGCGATCATCCCGCCGCGGAGCGCGCCGGCAGCGTTGGGCAGTGCGACCTTCACCGCGTACGTCCGGCTCGCGGGATCGGCGACGACGCCGACGTGCGCGACGCGTCCCGCGAGCGATCTGCCTAACGCGGGCACCTCGACAGTCGCCGGCTGCCCGACGCGGAGCTGCCCGACGTCGGCCTCGCTCACGCCCACGCGCACGTCGACTTCAGAGAGATCGACGAGCGTGAGCACCGCGGTACCCGTGGACGCCGTCGCGCCGGTCTCGACCAGCTTGCGCGCGATCGTGCCGCCAAACGGGGCGACGAGGCGCGCGTCGGCGAGGCGCTTCGCGGCGAGGTCGCGCGCGACCATCGCCTGGCGCGCGCCGTTGTCGAGCTTGTCGAAGTCGTTGGCGACGATCGAGCCGGACGTGCGAAGCAGGCGGGCGCGGGCGAGCTCGTCGGTCTGGCGGGCGCGCGCGAGGTCGGCCTGCTCGTAGGCGAGGCGATAATCGGTCGGGTCGACGGCCGCGAGCAACTGACCGCCATCGACGTGCGTGCCCTCGTCGACGGCA
>DASWUT010000011.1:0-8592 GCA_036401455.1 Gemmatirosa sp.
GCAGGCTGTACGAGCTCCAGCTGAGCGTTGGCGTGTAGAGCCAGGCCGGGTTGACGCTGAGTCGCTGGTCCGCCGGGGTGAACACCGCCCAGAGGTCGCGGTAGTACCCGTAATCGTGCACGTCCTCGACCGGCCGCGCGCACGACGACACGAATCCTCGCTCCGCGCCGCGGAGCTCCGGCCCGAGGTACGCGTAGTCCGCCCCGTACGCCGGCGCGTCCGGCAGCACCCACTGCGCGACCCGCGCGATCGTGCTGTCCGGGTTGCGCGCGTCGATCGTCATCGTGTGCGTCCACTCGCGCCCCGTGCCGAACGGGGTGAGGTTGAGCGGCGTGTCCGAGGTGAGCACGAACACGAATGGCACGCGCGAGAAGTCCGTCGACGGCGAGAGGTACTCGCGGTCGACCGACTGCAGCATCGGTTCGAGAATGTAGCTCGTTCCCGCCCGCGTCCGCCCGGCGTCGCGCGGCGATGCCGGCGCGAGAACGCGGACCTGCCCACGCTGATCGACCTCGAACGCGGCCGTGTACGCGTCGCGCGTGGTCGAGTAGGCAACCGTGCCCGACCCGATGTTCACGTCCGAATCGAACGAGTAGAACGTCACGTCGGGCGCGGCCATCCCGGCCTCGTCCGGACGCGGCGCCACGCCCGGGGGCGGAACGATGCACGCCGCGGCCAACGAGACGATCCCTGCAGCCGCGGCGCTGCGAAGGATCCGACCGGCGACGTGAGACATGACGACAGCCCTCTGGCCGATTGGTGAACCCCCGCACACGCGGGATGGCGACCGGCGCGTACCCACCCGCGCCTGAGCGTCTGCCGCACGCGCTGCAAGACGACGAGAACACTCAACTATAGAACGCCGCGCAGCGTATCGCTGTTGCATACGGCATGCAACCTCGCATCCCGGCGCGCCGCGCGGGCTCCGCGCGCAGATCGGCCGACCCCGCTGACGCCATCCGTCCCGCACCGCTACGCATTCCTCGCGATGCCGACGCTCCGCGCCGACCTGGCCGACCCGACGATGCTCGCCGCGCTCGGTGACCTCGAAATCGTCGCGCGCTGGGTCGTGGA
Organism: Gemmatirosa sp.; assembly: GCA_036401455.1. Taxonomy (GTDB): domain Bacteria; phylum Gemmatimonadota; class Gemmatimonadetes; order Gemmatimonadales; family Gemmatimonadaceae; genus BPUI01. The sequence continues at coordinate 1,075 of DASWUT010000011.1, forward strand.
CGGCTTCCTCACCGGACTCCACCGTTCTCCCCGGCGCGGCTTTTCGGCAGAATTCGCCGAGCATCGGGCGTATCAGCCCGGGGACGACCTGCGCTACCTCGACTGGCGCATTGCCGCCCGCGCCGACCGGTGGGTCGTCAAGCAGTTCGAGGAAGAGACGAACGTCCGCGCCGCGCTCGTCGTCGACGTGAGCCGGTCCATGCACTGGTCTGGCGCGCCGGCTCCCCGCGGTGGACGTCCGGCCCGCATCACCAAGCTCGCCTACGCCCAGCGCCTCTGCGCGGCGCTCGCGCTGCTGCTGCTCCGCCAACGCGACGCCGTCGGCGCCGTGCTCGTCGACGACACGGTCCGCGCCGCCGTCCCGCCGCGCGCGAACCGCGACCAGTGGCGCCGCATCCTCACCGCGCTCGCCGTCGGCGACGCCGTCCCGTCCCACGGCACATCGCACGCGGCGTCGGGCGCCGGCTCCGCGCCCGCGCTCGGCCTCGCCCACGCCGCGCGGCTCGTGCCGCGTGCCGGCCTCGTCATCCTCGTCTCCGACCTGCTCGTCGACGTCGATCCCGTCCGCGACGCGCTCGCCGCCACGCGCGCGGCCGGTCACGACGTCGCCGTCGTCCAGGTGCTCGACCCCGCCGAACGCGACTTCGACCTCGCCGTCGCCGATGGCCGCTTCGAGGACCCCGAAACCGGGCAGGCCGTGAGCGCGAGCGTCGCGGCCGTTCGGGCCGACTACACGCGCGCGATGGCCCGAGCACTCGAGACCTGGGGCGATCTCTGCCGCCAACTCGGCGTCCGCTACACCCTCGCGACCACCGACGCGCCGTTCGGTCCGCCGCTTCGTGCGGCGTTCGCGGCCCGCGAAGCGCTCGCCTGACGCGCGATGCAGTTCTTCGCTCCCCTCTGGCTCGCCCTCGGCGCCGCGGCCGCGATTCCCCTTCTGCTGCACCTCTGGAACCGCCGCCGCTCGGGAGAACGGGTCGTGTTCCCAGCGGTCCGGCTGCTCGCCGCGGCAACCGAGGCGCGCGGCGCGGCGATCCGGCTCCGCGATTGGATCCTCCTCGCGCTCCGAGTGCTCGCCGTTCTCCTCATCGCCGTCGCCGCCGCGCAGCCATCGACGCGCGCACACGTCGGCACACGCGCGTCAAGCGCCATCGCACTCGTCCTCGACAACTCGCTCAGCACGAGCGCGGTCGTCGACGGCCGCCCCGTGCTCGACGCGCTCCGCGCCGAACTCCGCGCCGCGCTCGGCACGCTCGCTCCCGGCGACCGTGCGTGGCTCGTCACCGCGGACGGTGCCGTCGTCGCCGGTGACGTCGCGACCGTGCGCGCCGCGCTCGATGCCGTGGGGCCGATCGCCGGCGCCGGTGACCTGCCCGGCGCGCTCCGCCGCGGCGCCGCGCTCGCTGTTGGCGCGCAACGCACGCGCCGCGGCGAGACGGATGCCGCAGCCGTCGTGCTTGCCACCGACGCCCAGGCGACCACCTGGCCGCGGCCAGTCACGCTCTCGGGGGTGCGCGTCGGGATCGTACGCGCCCGCGGCGACGCCCCCGACGACCGGGGCGTCGCCGCGCTCACCGCCGACCCCGCACGCTGGAGCCCCGACGGCGTCGTGCTCGGCCGGCTGACCCGCGCCGGCGACTGGCATCTCGTGCTCCACGACAGCGCGGACCGCGTTGCCGCGGACGCGCGCGGTACCGCGTCCGCGGCCGACAGCTTCGCCGTTCGTGTTCCGCTGCGCCCCGCCGCGCGCGGGTGGCTCGCCGGCGCGCTCGAGGTCGCGCCCGACGAACTGCGCGGCGACGACGCGCGGCACGTCGCTGTCTACGTCGGTGCGCCGCCCCGCCTTGCCGCCGAGCCCTCGGCCGGGCCGTTCGCGGCGGCGGCGGTGGCGACCCTGGTCGAAGGACGGGCCGTGTCCGCCGCGGTCGGCGCCGACGCGCCGCGCGTCACCGAGCCCGACGCGCTGACCCGGCTTCCAGCCGTGATCGTCGCCCCGTCGGACGCCGCGCGCCTGCCGATCGCCAACCGCGCCCTCGACCGGATCGGCGTACCGTGGCGCTTCGCCGCGCGCATCGACGGGCCGACGACGGCGACGTTCGGGACCGGGGCATCGGTCCCCGTCGCCCGGCGCTGGCGGCTCGAACCGCGTCCCGGCCGTGGCGGCGCGCCGATCGACACCCTCGCCGTCGCGGGCGGCGATCCGTGGATCGTCGCCGGTGAGGGGTACGTCCTGCTCGCCTCGCCGCTCGACACGGCGTGGACCCCGTTCCCCACACGCGCCGCGTTCCTGCCCTGGCTCGCTGCCTCCGCCGCACGCCTCACCGACCCGGCCGGGATCGTCACCCGTCCGCAGACCGCGGCACCCGGCGCGACCGTCGCCGTACCGCCCCGCGCCGACGTCCTGCTCGGCGCCGCCGGCCCACGCGCCGTGCACGAGGCGCGCGTCACCGCCCCCGCCGATCCGGGTGTTTACTTTTGGCTGCGTGCGGGTGCCCGCGTGGGCACACTCGTTGTCGACCCGGAAGCCGAGGAAGTGGTGCTGGCGCGGTTGGATGCGAAGCAGATGGGTGAGCGCGTCCGGGCGGGCGCGAGCGGAGCGGTCGAGGTGGGCACCGGCGGCGCCGACGCGCTCGCGTTCGCGTTAGGCACGGGCGGACGCCGCTCGCTTGCCGCGCTCCTCGCCGCGGCCGCCGTCCTGCTCCTCGCGTGCGAGGCGCTCGCGGCGCGCGCCCGCGCCAGCGCCTGACCGGGCGAGCTCGCATGGCGCTTCCCACCCTGCTCGACGCGATCGAGCATCTTCCGGCGTTCACGCGCCTGGTGCAGACGCTTCCCGGTCCGCGCGGACGCGTCACCGTCGGCGGCCTCCACGGGTCGAGCGACGCCGTACTCCTCGCCGCGCTCGTCCGCCATTTCCCGCAGCGGCTCTTCGTCCTTCTCGCGCCGACCGTGCCTGACGCGGAGCGCTGGCTCGCCGACCTCGACGCGGTCGGTGGCGGACTCAAGACGGCGCTCTATCCGCACCGGGAGTCGTTCGGCGAGGTCGAGGCACACACCGAGGTCGCCGGCGAACGCGTCGAAACGCTCGAACGCCTCACGCGCGGCGACGTCCAGCTCCTGCTCACGACGCCGCGCGCGGTGCTCGAGCGCACGCAACTGCCGCGCGCGCTGCAGGAGGCACGACTCGAGCTCCGCCGCGGCGACGTCTGGCGTCCCGAAGATCTCGCCGCGCACCTCACCCGCGTCGGCTTCGAACGCGTGCCGCTCGTCGACGACGTCGGGCAGTTTTCGGTGCGTGGTGGGATCTTCGACGTCTACGGCTTCGGCATGGCCGAGCCGGTGCGACTCGAGTTCTGGGGCGACGAAATCGCCGAGCTGCGCCACTTTGACCTGTTCTCGCAGCGCTCGACGCGCGCCGCCGAAGTCGCGGTCGTGCTGCCGGTCGATGGGCGCGCCCACGGCATTGGCGGTGGCGAGCACGGTGCAACCGACGGCGCCTCGGGCCCCGACGCGTTCGACCGCGTTACCCTCGCCGAGCTCTGGACGCCGGACGCGGTGCTCTTTCTCCCCGACGCGCTCGACGTGGGTTTGGAACTGCGCCGCACGTGGGAGGAGGCGCAGCACCACCTCGACCTCGCCCGCCGTCGCGGAGAGGCGGTACCCAGGCGCGAGACGCTCTTTCTCGATCCGGCCGACGCGGCGCGCCGGCTCGCCGCGTTCGGCGCGGTGGCCGAGGTCGCGCCCGACCGCGATGGCGCCGCGCCCGCCGACGTCGGCTTCCCGACGCGTGCGCCCGAGCGTATCGACCGCGACATCCGTGCGCTCCGCCGCCTCGTCCGCGACGGCCTGCCGACGATCATCCTCTGCGACAACCAGGGTCAGGCCGAGCGCCTCGACGAACTGCTGAACGAGGACGAGCGGCACGCATCGCCCGCGGGGCTCGTCATCGGCGTGTTGGGCGGTGGATTCATCATCCCGTCCGCGCTCCGCGTCCTCACCGACCACGAGATCTTCCGCCGCGACCGGCGGATTCGCCGCGCGCGCAAGTACAGCGCGGGCACGGCCCTCGACGCCGCGAGCGCGCTCAAACCCGGAGATTTCGTCGTCCATCTCGAACATGGCGTCGGCGTCTACCGCGGCATCGAGACGAAGTTCGTCGGCACGGGCACGATCGAGGTCGCCGTGATCGAGTACGAGGGCGGCGACAAGCTCAACGTGCCGCTCTATCGGCTCGATCAGGTGGAGCGCTACCGCGCCGCGGGCGAGGGCGACGCCGACGCGCCCCCGCCGCGGCTGCACCGGTTAGGCGGCAAGCGGTGGTCGCAGCAGCGCGACAAGACGCGCGCGGCGATTCAGGAGATGACCGTCGAGCTGCTCGACCTCTACGCGCGCCGCAAGGTCGCCGGCCGGCCGCCGCACGCGCCCGACGGCGCCTGGCAACGCCAGCTCGAATCGAGCTTCCTCTTCGAGGATACGCCCGATCAGCGCCGCGCGACGGTCGACATCAAGCAGGACATGGAAGGTCAGCGGCCGATGGACCGCCTGCTCGTCGGTGACGTCGGCTACGGCAAGACCGAGATCGCCGTGCGTGCCGCGTTCAAGGCCGTGCAGAGCGGACGCCAGGTTGCCGTGCTCGTCCCGACGACGATTCTCGCCGACCAGCACTTCCGTACCTTCTCCGAACGCTTCGCCGACTTCCCGATCCGCGTCGAGGTGCTCTCGCGATTCCAGAGCGCGAAGGAGCACGCCGCGACGCTTTCGGCGCTCGCCGAGAAGAAGGTCGACGTGATCATCGGGACCCACCGGCTCCTCTCGCCCGACGTCGTTTTCAAGGACCTCGGCCTCATCATCGTCGACGAGGAGCACCGCTTCGGCGTGAAGCACAAGGAGCGCCTCAAGCAGCTCCGGCTCGAGACCGACGTGCTGACGCTGACGGCCACGCCGATCCCACGCACCCTGCACCAGTCGCTTGCCGGGTTGCGCGACATGACGCTGATGCAGACGCCGCCACGCGACCGTTCCCCCGTGCTCACCTTCGTCGAGCCGAGCATGGACGACGGGCTGATCGAGGAAGGCGTCGCGCGCGAGCTCGATCGCGGCGGGCAGGTCTTTTTCGTCCACAACCGGATCGAAACGATCGAGGCAGTCGCGGACCACATCCGCCGTGTCGTGCCGCGCGCGCGCGTCGCCGTCGGGCACGGTCAGATGAAGGAGCGCGAGCTCGAAGAGGTGATGCGCCGCTTCGTCGCCGGCGAGATCGACGTCCTCGTCTCGACGCTCATCGTCGAGACCGGGCTCGACGTGCCCAACGCGAACACGATGTTCGTCAACAACGCGCACCACTTCGGTCTCGCGCAGCTCTATCAGTTACGCGGCCGCGTGGGACGCTCGCACCGCCGCGCGTACTGCTACCTCATGGTGCCCGACGGCATCGATGAGGACGCCGAGCGTCGCCTCTCCGTGCTCGAGCACCACACCGAGCTCGGGGCGGGGTACCGCGTCGCGCTGAAGGACATGGAGCTGCGCGGCGCGGGCAACTTGCTCGGGCCGGAGCAGAGCGGCTTCGTGCATGCGGTCGGCTTCGACATGTACCTGCGCATGCTCGACGAGACCGTGCGCCGGCTCGCCAACGGCGACGCGCCGGCGCGGCCCACGCCGTCGGACGTCTCGCTCGACCAGCCCGCGTTCCTGCCCGACGACTACGTCGCCAGCGGAGAGGCGAAGCTGGACCTGTACCGCCGGCTCGGCGCGGCCGCAGCGCCCGACGAAATCGACGCGATTCGCGACGAGATGCGCGACCGCTTCGGCCCGCTTCCGCCCGCGGCAGAGGCGTATGTCGCGGTGGCCTACCTGCGCGTGATCGGCGGCGCGCTCGCGATCGAAGGCGTGCTCGTGCGCGGTCCCGAGGCCCGTGTTACCTTCCGAGATTCCGCCGTGCCGCGCATGAAGTCGCTCGGTGCGGCCTTTCACGCCGTGCAGTTCCAGACCGAAGTCAAGCGCGCGCAGCCTCTCGCCCTCAAGCTCACACGGGTTGGGAGCGAGGCGATCCTCTCCGGTCTCGTCCGCGCGCTCCGCAGCCAGCTTCCATCGACGTCCGCCCCGACGGGGGCGCCCGCCTCGGGTGCCCGCACGTCGGGCGCGCCTCCCGTTCCCGCCTCGTCTTCCGCTTCACGATGACCCGCCTGCGTTCCCTCGCCCTCGTCGCCGCCGTCACCGCGCTCGCCGCATGCGGCGGCCTCAAGGACGCGATGTCGGCCCATACCGACACCGTCGCCAAGGCCGGCTCACAGGAGCTCTCGGTCGAACGGCTCGCCACCCTCGTCGGTCGCTCGCAAATCCCGCTGCAGCGCGAGATCGTCAAGACCCTCGCCGGCCTGTGGGTCGACTACCAGCTCCTCGGTCAGGCCGCGGCCCGCAACGACTCGCTCTCCGATCAGAAGACCATCGACGACGCCCTCTGGGCGATCATCGCGCAGGAGCGTCTCCGGAAGCTCGGTGAGCGGCTCGTCTCGCGGAACGTGGCCGACACGAGCAACGCGGCGCAGAAGTACGCCAACGGCGACCTGCTGTCGGCCAAGCACATCCTCGTGCCCTTCGGCCCTCGCCCGGGCACGCCGCCCGCGCCGGGCGCCCGCGACGCGGCCCGTCGTAAGGCCGAGGCGCTGCGCGCTCAGGTCACGGTCGCCAACTTCTCCGACCTCGCGCGTCAGAACCCCGGCGACCCGCAATCCGCGCAGCAGGGCGGGCTGCTCGGCGTCTTTCCCAAGGGCGCGATGGTCGCCCCGTTCGAGCGCGCCCTCGTCGCGATCAAGCCCGGCGAGATCGCGCCCGGCATCGTCGAGTCGCCGTTCGGCTACCACATCATCTACCGTCCGACGTACGCCGAGGTGAGCCAGCAGTTCACCCAGGCGCTCGGCACGCGCACCCGTCAGGTCGCCGAAAGCACCTATCTCGCCGGCGTCGACCAGTCCGCGCACATCGACGTCAAGGGCGACGCGCCGCTCTGGACCAAGTCGGTCGCGCAGGACGTCTCGGGCCACCTCAAGGATTCCAAGGTCCTCGCGACGTCGACGGCCGGCGACCTCACCGCCGGGCGCGTCGCGCAGTGGATGTCCGCGCTTCCGACGGGCCCGCAGCTGCGTCAGCAGATCGCCCAGGCGCCGGATTCGCTCGTCAAGCTCTTCGTCCGCCAGGTCGCCCGTCAGGAGGTGCTGCTCAAGAAGGCGGACAGCGCCAAGATCACCCTCGACAGCACTGAAGTCGCCAACCTCCGACGTGCCTACGTCGGCGCGATCGGCACCATCTGGACGAGCCTCGGCGTCGCGCCCGCGCAGCTCACCGACAGCGCCAAGAGTGAGGCCGACCGCCAGCGCCTCGCGGCGGCCCGTGTCGACGGCTACCTCGACCGGCTCGTGCACCAGCGTGCCCAGTACATCGACGTACCGACGCCGATCGAAGCGGGCGTCCGCGCAAAGGGCGATTTCTCGCTCAACGACGCCGCCATCGACAAGGCGCTCGAGC
>DASWUT010000012.1:0-6292 GCA_036401455.1 Gemmatirosa sp.
GTCGACGCGGTCTCGCTCACCGGATCGACCGAGACGGGCGCGCTCGTCGGCGAGACGTGTGGCCGCACGCACAAGCGTCTCTCGCTCGAGATGGGCGGCAAGAACGCGCAGATCGTGCTCGACGACGCGGACCTCGACCTCGCGCTCGAAGGGGTGCTCTGGGGCGCGTTCGGCACGACGGGACAGCGGTGCACGGCGACGAGCCGTCTCGTGCTGCAGCGCGGCATCCACGACCGCTTCGTCGAGCGCCTCGCCGACCGGGCGAAGGCGCTCGTCCTCGGAGACGGCCGGCGCGCCGGGACCGACGTCGGGCCGCTCATCCACGAGACCTCGCGGGACAAGGTCGAGCGCTACGTCGCGATCGGACAGGAGGAGGGCGCGACCCTCGTCACCGGGGGGCGCCGCGCGGAGGGCGATGCGCTCGCGCATGGTTGGTTTTTCGAGCCGACGATCTTCACCGGCGTCCGCGCCGGCAGCCGCCTCGAGCAGGAAGAGATCTTCGGCCCCGTGCTCTCGGTCCTGCGCGTCGACTCCGCCGACGAGGCGTTCGCGATCAACAACGACGTCAAGTACGGCCTCTCTTCCAGCGTCTACACGCGCGACCTCGCGCTCGGCTTCCGCGCGCTGCAGGAGCTCGACAACGGGATCACGTACGTCAACGCGCCGACCATCGGAGCCGAAGCGCACCTGCCGTTTGGCGGCGTGAAACAAACCGGCAACGGACACCGCGAAGGTGGCTGGGAAGTCTACGAGTTCTACTCCGAAACCAAGGTCGGCTACGTGGACTACTCCGGCACGCTCCAGCGCGCGCAGATCGACAACTACCTCGGTACCCGTGACTGACGCGTCGTGACCGGCGCGCAGCCTTGCGCTTGCACGCTGTCAAGACGGTCGGCTTTATTTCGGGGATGCGGAGCCGACGCCGTCCGCACGGCGTCGGCGGCGCATCTCCCGCCTGCTACCCGCCCACCACGTCGTAATGGATCTCGGGACCGGGGCCGACGTCTCGCTCACCGGTGCCGCACCGTCGCCCGCTGTGTCCAGTGGGGCGGCGGCGTGGTGCTCCGACGCGGACCGCGCGTTCGCGCTCGAGCGCGTCAACCGGCGTCCGCGCCCGCGCGTTCTGGTGTGGTTCTGGGAATGGGCGAAGGTCTGCTCGCTCGCGGTGCTGCTCTTTCTGTTCGTCCGCGCGTTTTTCGTCGAGGCGTACAAGATCCCGAGCGGCAGCATGGAGCGGACGATCCTCGTCGGCGACTTCCTCCTCGTCAACAAGCTCGGGTACGGCGCCGAGGTGCCATTCACGAAGCGGCACCTGCCGCGGCTCCAGCGGCCGCGGCGTGGCCAGGTGGTCGTCTTCACGTGGCCCAAGGATCCTGACAAGAACCTCGTCAAGCGGATCATCGGCGTTCAGGGCGACACGCTCGCGATGCGCGCCGGGGTTCTGCTCGTGAACAACGTCCCGCGGACCGAAGCGTACGCCGAGCACACCGAGCCCGGGTCGGATCCGGCCGCGGCCGACTTCGAGTGGCAGACGCACTTCGCGGTACGCACCGCTGCAGCTGCGCCACTCGCTCGGTCGCCGCTCGACCGGTCGCCTCTCGAACGATCGCCGCTGGTGGGACCGCGCACGCCGCTCGCGCCACTGTCCGACCCCACGGCGCACCCGTCGCGCGACAACTGGGGTCCGCTGATCGTGCCGCCGGGTCACTACTTCGTGCTCGGCGACAACCGCGACAACTCGCTCGACAGTCGATACTGGGGATTCGTCGCCGATTCGCTCGTCATCGGTCGCCCCCTGTTCGTGTATTACAGCTATGCTCCCGATACGACGACGCCCCTCGCGTGGGCGACGCGCGTGCGGTGGCGGCGGCTGTTCACGCGCGTGCAGTGACGCGCGTGATCCACCCTGACGAAGTTTTGCGCATTTAGCAGTAGGTCCCGATCGCGCGACAGCGCGATCGGGACGCGTCCCACCCCGCAGGACCTCACCAGATCGTCCAGCCGTACACGCCGCCCTCCTTCCTGGCGGCGTGCCGGAGTTCGGTGCCGCGGCGGCCGAACACCGGGTCGTCCCGTACGACACTCTCACGCGCATTCCCCCGCGCGCCGAGGGCGGAGCACCGCGGTAGACAGGAGCGAGCAGATGGGCGTAGCGACCGTACCCCGCAAAACGCGCGCGTCGGACGAGGGATCCCTCGACCACTACCTGCGCGACATCAGCGTCTTTCCGCTGATCACCCGCGAGCAGGAAGCCGAGCTCGCCCGGCGCATTCGCGACGGCGACCAGATCGCGCTCGACTCGCTCGTTCGGGCGAACCTGCGCTTCGTGGTCTCCGTCGCCAAGAAGTACCAGAACCAGGGCGTCTCGCTTTCGGACCTGATCAACGAGGGCAACCTCGGGCTGATCCGCGCGGCGCACAAGTTCGACGAGACGAAAGGGATCAAGTTCATCTCGTACGCGGTCTGGTGGATCCGACAGGCGATCCTCCAGGCGCTCGCCGAGCAGAGCCGGATCGTCCGGGTGCCGCTCAATCGCGCCGGTGCGTTGCACCGCATCGGCCGTCGCGCGAGCGCGCTGCAGCAGGAGCTCGGCCGCGAGGCGACACACGCCGAGATCGCCGAGGGGATGGAGTTGACCGAAGAGGAGGTCGCGAAGACGGTCGCGATCTCGCAGGGGCACCTCTCGCTCGACGCGCCGCTCGCGCCCGGTGAGGACACGCGCCTGCTCGACTACCTCGCAGACGAGGACCACGCTGGGCCGGACGAGCAGATGTTCGAGCGGGCGCTGACCGACGCGGTCCATGAGTCGCTCTCGATGCTCAAGGAGCGCGAGTCGAAGATCCTGCGCCTCTACTTTGGGCTCGATGGTGGCGAGCCGATGACGCTCGAGGACATCGGCGTGCTGCTCGGGGTGACCCGCGAGCGCGTGCGGCAGATCAAGGAGAAGGCGATCTCGCGGCTGCGCCACCAGTCGCAGGCGCGCGGGCTGGCGAGCTTCCTCGCCTGACCCGCCCCCACTACGCCGCCCGCCTCACGGCGCGGCGTAGTGGCCGAGCGCGGCGATCTTCAGCAGTCGGTACACCTGCGCGTTGTTGCCGTCGAGCGTCAACTGCCCCTCCCACACGACGGCGCCGGCCGACGTCACTTCGGTCGCAATGCCCACGCCGGCGTAACCGATGAACGTGTGCCCGCTCGCGAGGCGCTGCGTCGAGCCGACGTAGGGCGTGAAGATCGTCGGCTGATGCCGGAACTGCCACACGAGGGTCGCCGTGTGCGCGCCGAGGTCGAGCCTGTACTCCGCGGCGCGCGTCTCCTGCGGCGCGTGCGTCGTGCCGTTGTCGTAGAGAAGCAGGTTGCCGTTCGCGAGCAGCCTGGCGAAGTGCTGGCCGCCGAACCCGTTCAGCGGGTCGTTCACGAACGTGAACTGGTTGTGCCGGCCACCGAGGCGCCACACGAACTGGCCCGTCACCGGATCGATCTTCGAGACCTCGTCGAAGTTGCGCCACGAAATGATGAGTCCGCCATCACGGTCGACATCGATCGCGTTCGGGTGATCGAAGTCGGTGATCCCCTGCTCGGGGTCGATCCAGTCGGCGACGGTGAAGTGATCCCGTGCAACGAAGATCGACGTCGCCGCGCCGGTCGCGTCGAGGCGGAAAATCGTGTGGCCAACGACGGACGAATCGGCCGTTCCGCCACGCGCCGTGAAGTCCATCGGCGCCGAGTCGAACCCGAAGACATACGAGCTACTGCCGGCGCCCGCGTCGAGTCGGAGTTCATGCGGGTCGGTTGAGAATCCGGATGGTGCCGCCCACTCGCGGACGAGCGTACCCCCTGGCCGGACCTCGGCGAATTTGCCGATGGCGAGCGGGTTCGACGCGGAGCTGCCGAGGAACACGGTGACGTCCCCATTCGGTTGCTGATACGCGTCGATCGCACCCGGAACGCCTGCGAACTGACGGTACCACGCGACCGTGCCGGTCGAGTCGAACGCGACCGCGTACGACGTGTCGCCGATCTCGACCGCGGTGAGCAGGTACCCGGGACTCGCGTGGCCGGTCGTCGTCGCGAACCGGACGCGACGTACGACGTCCGGAACGGCCGCCGTGTTGGTCGCCGACACGGGCGCCGACGTGTCAGTGGCGGCGCCCCGAAATGCGACGACTCGCGCGGTGACGCTCGTGCCCGGCTGGACGGCGAGCAGCGGCACGCTGGCCGAGTCCGTCACCGTGAGCGCGCGGCTGGCCTGTTCGGCGTTGGTGCCGCGCCGGTACAGCACGCGTGCGGAATCGGCGGCGGATACGGTGAAGTGGACGACGAGCTGAAGCGCGTTGGCCGTGTCGGCGACGACGGCGACCGTCCCGACCGTCGGGCGGACGGCGACCCGGACCGCCGGTTCGACCGGCGTCGGACGGTCGGAGCAGGCGGCGGCCGCACCTGCGACCAGGGCAGCCGTGCAGTGTTGGAGTACTCGCGCGAACGACGAACGACGCATCGGGGCTAGAGCGAGGCGGTAGAGGTTGGATGGGGACACCGAGCGCGGTGCGCCGATGCCGTCGCCGGAGCGTCAGGCGACCATACCGGGAGACGCGCGTCGGGCAGACGTGCAGCGACGATGGTTCGTTAACAGTTCGTGACACACAGCACGCGCCGCGCCTGCGTGTGACGCACTGCGCGCATCGGTCGCCCAGCGGGTTAGCTTGGGTGCGTTCCCCATTGGCCCACTCGCAGCTACGTCGCTGCACCTCGACCAGTTTTCGTTCGCAGCCGGCGCGCATGGCCCAGACGTATTCGTTCGACGTGACGACCGGCGTCGACCTTCAGGAGGTCGACAACGCCGTGAATCAGGCGCAGAAGGAGATCGCGCAGCGCTACGACTTCAAAGGGTCGAAGGCGGCGATCGACTTCCGGCGCGCCGAGAGCACGCTCGGGCTCGTCGCGGACAGCGATTTCCAGATGACCGCGCTCTTCGACGTGCTGCAGGTCAAGCTCATCAAGCGCGGCGTGCCGGTGAAGAACCTCGACGTCGGCAAGATCGAACAGGCTGGCGGCGATACAGTGCGACGCGAGGTCAAGCTCAAGACCGCCCTCGATGCCGACACCGCCAAGAAGGTCGCGGCCGCGGTGAAGGACGCCAAGCTCAAGAAGGTGCAGGCGAGCATCCAGGCCGAGCAGGTGCGCGTCACGGCTCCGGACAAGGACGAGTTGCAGTCGGCGATCCAGCTGCTGCGCAAGGGCGACTTCGGCGTCGAGCTGAAGTTCGGCAACTACCGTTAGCCCTCGGATCGCTCGATGTTAGGCATCAAGGTCGCCCTGCTCACACTCGGCTGCGACAAGAACACCGTCGACTCGGAGCGTTATCTCGCCGAGCTCGTCGCGCACGGCGCCACGCCGACCAGCGACCCGAGCGAGGCCGAGGTGATCCTCGTCAACACGTGCGGCTTCATCGATGCGGCGAAGCAGGAGAGCATCGACGCGCTCGTCGGGGCGGGGCGACTCAAGGTCGACGGTGCGTGTCAGGCGGTAGTCGCGCTCGGCTGCATGGTGCAGCGCCACCGCGACGAACTCGCCGAGGCGCTTCCCGAAGTCGACCTCTTCCTCGGGGCGAGCGACGTCGACCAGCTCGTGCCGCAGCTCGCCGCGCGCGGCCTCGTTTCGCCGGACGCACTGAGCGAGCACCCCGGCGTGCGCCTGTACGGCGGCGATCTGCCGCATGTGCGATACCTGAAGATCTCGGAGGGGTGCGACCACGGCTGCGCGTTTTGCGCGATCCCGCTCATGCGCGGGCGGCACCGCTCGTTTGCGGTCGCGGACGTCGTGCGCGAAGCGCAGTTGTTGGAGTTGCAGGGCGCGCGCGAGATCAACCTCGTCGCGCAGGACCTCGCGCATTACGGGCGCGACCGGCGCGACGGGGTGCGCCTCCCCGATCTGCTCGAGGCGTTGGTGGCCGAGACGGACGTGGCGTGGTACCGCAACCTGTACCTGTACCCGACCGGGATCACGCCGCGACTGCTCGACGTCGTCGCGGCTCAACCGCGGATCCTCCGCTACCTCGACATGCCGATCCAGCACGCGAGCGACGCGGTGCTCGCGCGCATGCGCCGGCCCGAACGGCAGCGCACGATCCGCGAGAAGCTCGCGCGGTTCCGCGACGCGGTGCCTGGCGTGGCGATCCGGACGACGTGTATCGTCGGCTTCCCGGGTGAGACCGAGTCTGATTTCCTCGCGCTCTGCGAGTTTCTCACCGAGGCGCGGTTCGACCGGGTCGGTGCGTTCACCTACTCGCCGCAGG
>DASWUT010000013.1:0-5786 GCA_036401455.1 Gemmatirosa sp.
TCCCCGCCGCCCGGCCGGGCCCGCCCGCCGCGGCAGCCGGGCGCGCGCGACGTTCCCGGCCACCGCGACCGCGAGGCCGCGCTGCGGCAGGCAATCCACGACGCGCTGGACGCGATCGGCGCGTAGGCGGCGCCGTCGACGGCGCCGTAGGCGGCGCGATGCGGTGGCGTCGCCCGAACCGCCCGGCGCGGGTCGCGCGCGCGGCACTTCGGGCGCATGTTCCGGGAGGCGACGGAGCCGCCGGGGCCGCAGCCTTCTGCCCATGACACCGATCCCTGCCTTCGCCGATCCCGAGGCTCGCTGGGCCGCCGTCCTCGACCGCGACGTCGCGGCGGACGGCCACTTCGTCTACGCCGTGCGCAGTACGCGCATCTACTGCCGCGCGAGCTGTCCGTCGCGCCGCCCCGGACGCGAGCGCGTGGCCTTCTTCGACACCCCGGCCGGTGCGTCCGCCGCCGGCTACCGCGCCTGCCGCCGCTGCACCCCCGACGGCACGGCCGCCGTGTCGCGGACCGCGGCCGCGGTCGCGCGCGCGTGGGCCCTGATCGATGCAGCCGCGGACGCCGGGGGCGACCGCCTCGGGCTCGCCGCGCTCGCCCGGGCGACGGGCGTCAGCGCGGGGCACCTGCAGCGCGCGTTCACGCGCACGGTCGGCGTGTCGCCCGCGCGGTACGCGGCGGCGCAACGCGCGGCGCGCTGGAAGGTGGCGCTCCGGTGCGAAGGCAGTGTGAGCCGCGCGACCTACACCGCGGGCTACGCGGCCGCGAGTCGCGCGTACGCGGCGGCCGACGCGCATCTGGGCATGACACCCACCGCCTATCGGCGCGGCGGCGCGGGCGTGCGCCTCTGGTGGACGCCGTTCGACACCGCACTCGGCCGCGCCCTCGCCGCCGCCACGGCCCGGGGGATCTGCGCGGTCCTCCTCGCGCGAGAAGGCGAGGACGACGCGGCACTCGAAGGCGCGCTCGCCGCGGAGTACCCGGCCGCCGAGCGCCACCACGCCCTCCTCACGGACGACGGGCAGGCGGAGGATGCCGAAGGTGAGACGGCGCGCGCGCTGCTGGCCGCCGCGGTGGCCGCGGTGCGCACGCAGGCAGCGGAGCGGACGGAGGCGCCGGGCGTGGAGCCGGCGGCGTCACTCCCGATCGACCTGACGGGCACGCCATGGCAGCGACGCGTGTGGGAGGCGCTGCGTGCGATTCCGGCCGGCGAGACACGCACCTACGCCGAGCTCGCGGCCTCGCTCGGCCACCCCACGGCGGCGCGGGCGGTCGCGCGGGCGTGCGCGACCAACCGGGTCGCGCTGCTCGTGCCCTGCCATCGTGTCGTGCCGGCGGGCGCGGCCGCGCGCGGGTTCGTGGTGGGGGCGGTGAGTGGCTACCGCTGGGGTCCGGCGCGCAAGGCGCAGCTGTTAGCCGCCGAGCGCGACGCTGCCGCGCTCGACGCTCGTCGCGGCTGACGCGTTCGCCTGCGCGACCCACGCGCCGACCGCCTCTGCAGCGAGCGGACGCGCGAAGAGAAATCCCTGCCCGAGCGGACAGCCGAGCGCGGTGAGCACCTCGCGCTGCTCGTCGGTCTCGATGCCCTCGGCGACGACGTGGGCGGACAGCGCGCTGCCGAGCGCGACGAGCGTGCGCGTGACGGCAGCGGGCGACCCGCCCTGCGTGGCATGCTCGACGAAGGCGCGATCGATCTTCAGCACGTCGAGCGGGAAGCGCTGGATGTGGCTCAGCGCCGAGTAGCCGGTGCCGAAGTCGTCGATCGCGATGCGCACGCCGAGCGTCCGCAGCGCCGCCAGCCGCTCGCGTACGAGCGCCGGTTGATCGATCGCCGAGTGCTCGGTGATCTCGAGGGTGAGGGCGCCCGGGGAGAGGCCGGCCTCGGCCACGGTGGACGCGACCTCGTCGACGAACCCGTCGACCTTGAGTTGCTGCGCCGAAACGTTGACGGCGATGCCGAACGGTGCGCCCGGTTCGGCCCCTTCCAGGCCGGCCGCGTGCCAGGCCGTGGCCTGCCGGCACGCCGCGCCGAGCACCCAGCGGCCGATCGGGACGATGAGCCCGGTCTCTTCCGCGACGCCGATGAATTCTGCGGGGCGGAGCAGTCCGCGCTCGGGATGCTGCCAGCGAAGGAGCGCCTCGACGCCCGCGACGCGCCCCGTGGTGAGGGCGATGATCGGCTGGTACGACAGGCAGAACTCGTCGCGGTCGAGGGCGTGGCGCAGGTCGGTTTCGATCGCGATGCGGGCGACGGTCGCCGCGTGCATCGCGGGCTCGAAGAGAACCCAACGTCCCTTGCCGCGCGCCTTCGCCTCGTACATCGCCACGTCCGCGTTGCGGAGCATCGCCGATGCGTCGAGGGCGGTGCCGTCGAGGGGAGCGTCGGCCACGCTCGACCCACGGGCGATGCCCACGCTCACGCCCACGTCGGTGCGGCGCCCGCTCACCGTGAAGCTGGGCTCCAGTGCGGCGATCACGCGCTCTGCGACGGCGGCCGCGTCGGCGTCTTCCTGCACCCGTTCGAGCAGGATCGCGAACTCGTCGCCGCCGAGCCGGGCCACGGCGTCGCCGCCTCGGGTGGCCTGCAGCAGACGTTCGGCCACTTCGATGAGCAGCGCGTCGCCGGCCGCGTGGCCGAACGAGTCGTTCACCGCCTTGAAGCCATCGAGGTCGAGAACGAGCACGGCCACGCGGCCCGGGCTGCCCGCGACCTGGGCGCGCGCGAGGGCGTCGCGCAGCCGGTCGCCGAAGTAGGCCCGGTTGGCGAGGCCGGTGAGCGCGTCGTGGAACGCCTGCCGCACGAGCGCGGCCTCGAGTTCGGCGCGCTCGGTGACGTCGCGGGTGTTGAAGACGATTCCGCGCACGGCGGGTTCGTGGCGCAGGTCGCGCCCGACGCTCTCGACCTGGCGCCACGAACCGTCGGCGTGGCGCACGCGGTAGCGCAGCGTGACCGGCGTTCCGTGCGTCTCGCGCAGCGCGGCGGTGAACAGGGGCACGTCGTCCGGGTGCACGAATTCCTGCATCTGCCGGCCGTACGCGTCGGCCGGGTCGTAGCCGAACTGTGCCCGCACCGACGGACTCACGTACAGACAGCGCCCGGCGGCGTCGACGATCGTGATCGCGTCCGACGAGTGCTGCACGAGGGCGCGGAACCGCGCCTCGCTCGCCGCGATCGCCTCGGCAGCGGCGTGCTCCTCGGTCACGTCGCGCACGAGGCCGAGGGCGCCGGTCACGGCGTCGCCGGCGCCGGCCGTGCGCGAGTTGCCGTCGTCGCGTATGGGATGGAGCGTCACGTCGGCCCAGCGCACGGCACCATCGGCGCGCCGCAGCCGTGTGACATACTGCTCCGGCCGTCCCGCGAACACCTCGTCGAAGTGCGTCCGGACCTCGTCGTGCCGGTCGTCGGCCGACCAGTCGAGGACGGACGTGCCGATGGCGGCCTCGGGCGTGGTACCGAGCCCGGCGGCGCCTGCCGGGTTGATGCTCGTGACCTGGAACGTGCGGTCGAACGTCGCGATGAGGATGGGTGCCTGTTCGAACAACAGCTGGTAGCGGCTGCCCGCGCGCCGGAGCAGGCGCACGAACGTCGTCATGAGCACGGCGAGCACGGCGAGGAACACCGCCCCCCCGCCCCATACCGCGGTCGCCTGCGCGACCGTGGGCGGCATCGTCGGCGCGTTGGCGAGCGTGATCGGCGGCAGCGCGCCCGTCGCGACCGCAAACAGCGGCACCCCATACGCAACGACCGCCAGCGCGGTCAGGACGTAGACCGCGACCTCGGAGAGCGTCGCCGCCGAGAAGGCGATCGTGAAGACGTAGGGCAGCGCGCCGATGAGTCCGATGCCGCCGCTCGCGTACTCGACGATCGCGATGCCGACGAGGTCGGTGGCGTAGATCCCGAGGCGCCAGCGCCAGATCTGGCGGCGGTCGTGCAGGCGGCGCATCACCCGGCCCGCGACGAGTCCGACCGCCAGCCACACGGCGACGGTGACGAACACGGCGGGGTGGATGCGAAAGCCGCCCGCGACCTGACCCACGGCGGCGAGCAGCACGAGCGCGAGCACCGCATTGCGGTAGCGATCGGCCCGGCGGAACCATTCCGCGCTCGCAGCGACGAACTGAATCATCTAGGGAACGTGAGCACGGCAACCTGTGCTGGTGCGGCGGACCGACGTCCACCCGCCGCGCGCAGCCCTTCGCAATGCACGGGCCGACACTGTGGCCGCCTCGTCACGATGTGCGCGCCGCCGACCACGTCAGCACCGGCGCGGCCCCGCGCGTTACGCTCTGCACGCCCGCCGCCGCTGCAGCCCGCCGTCCCGCCTTCCGATCCCCGCCTCGTGACCCGTTCTCGCCTCGTGCTGGCCGCCATCGCGGCCGGCTTCTTCTCGCCAGCCGTTCGCGCCGTGCGCGCGCAACCCGCGCTCGCGCAACCCGCGCTCGTCGGCTACACATCGGCGCACGCCGCCGCGGAGCAGGCCCTCGAAGCGAGCGCGGTCGCGCGGCCGGACGCCGCGCGCGCGGAGGCGCACTCGCGCGCCCTGTCGGCCGAAACGCACGTCGCGGGCACTCCCGCGCAGGCGCGTACGCGCGACTACGTGCTCGGCCAGCTGCGGGCGATGGGCATCCCGACCGAGGTGCGGGCGTACCGCGTGTTCCTGCCTCACGCGACCGCGGTCAGCGTGTCCTACGGTGGCGCGGCGGGCGACAGCGCCGCGCTCGATCTGCGCGAGCCGGCCGTCGCCGGCGATTCGACGAGCGCTCTCACCCAGTACCCGACCGTCAACGGGACGAGTGGCGTCGGCGAGGGAGCGGGCGAGGTGGTCTACGTCAACTACGGTCTCATCGAGGACTACCGCGTGCTCGACAGCCTGGGGGTGTCGGTGCGCGGCAAGGTCGTCGTGGCGCGCTACGGGCGGAGCTTCCGCGGGATCAAGGCGCGCGAGGCAGAGAAGCGCGGTGCGGCGGCCCTGCTCATCTACAGCGACCCACAGGACGACGGCTACGTGCGGGGCGACGTCTACCCCGATGGCCCGATGCGCCCCGCGGCGGGGGTGCAGCGCGGCTCGATCTTCAACGGCGATGGGGACCCGAGCACGCCGGGTTACCCGAGCACCGAGGGCGCGCGCCGGCTGACCGAGGCGCAGATGGACATCGCGCACATCCCGATCGTGCCGATCTCGTACGGCAACGCGCGGCAGCTGCTGGCCGCGGTGCGCGGCGCCAACGTGCCGCAGGCGTGGCAGGGCGGGCTCGCGTTCCGGTACCACGCGGGACCCGGGCCGGTGCGCGCGCGGGTGCGCGTCGCGGACGACCGCCAGACCAACGCGTACAAGACGATCTGGGACACGTTCGGCGTGGTGCGCGGGACCGACCTCGCCGATGAACTCGTGCTCATCGGTGGGCATCGCGACGGGTGGGGACCGGGCGCGGCCGACAACGTGAGCGGCACGACGAGCGTGCTCGAGGCCGCGCGCGCGGTCGCGGAGGAGCTTCGGGCGGGGCGGCGGCCGCGACGCACGATCGTCTTCGCGACCTGGGACGCGGAGGAGTGGGGGCTCGTCGGCTCGACCGAGTACGTCGAGGAGGACACGCTGCGCCTGGCGCGGCACGCGGTGGCATACCTCAACCAGGACGTCGCGGCGCAGGGCGTCGCGTTCGGCGGTGGCGGCTCGCCGTCGCTGCGCGGCGTGCTGCGGAGCGTCGCGCGCGTTGTGCCCGATCCTTCCGGCGGGAGTGTGTACGACGTGTGGCACCGGCAGGCGGCGCGCGCGGGCGCTGGTGCCG
>DASWUT010000014.1:0-5993 GCA_036401455.1 Gemmatirosa sp.
CCAGCTGTTCAGCCGCCAGGCGCGCTCGACGTGAGCGACCATGCCGATGACGGGCACGCCCGCGCGCTGCGCCGCGACGAGCGCACCCGGCGCGAACGAGTGCCGCGGCCCGCGCGGCCCGTCCGGCGTCACGGCGACGTCGGTGCCCTGCTTGAGCGCGGCCGCGAGTGCGAGCAGCGCGCGCGCGCCGCCCCGACTCGTCGAGCCCCGCACCGTCGCGCAGCCGAACGTGTGCGCCACGCGGGCGATGATCTCCCCATCGCGGTGCTCGCTGATCAGGATCGCGATCCCGAGGTCGCGGTGGTGCGCGAGCATCGGCAGCATCTGGCCGTGCCAGAGCGCGACGACCGTCCCCTGCCCCGCCGCGCGACGCGCGTGCCAGGCGTCGCGACCGACCTCCCGCACGCGCCAGGTGCGAGCGAGCGCGCGCAGCACGCGCGCGCCGCCGCCGATCAAGACGCGAAGCCGCCACGGCAGCGGCGCATCGCTGTCCGGGGGACGGGGAGTCCCTGGCGGGTCGCTCACGCGCTCACCGCGGACCGAGCATCTCGGCCGCGACCGCCGCGACGCGTTCGGCCGCTCCCGCCGTGCCTAACGCGTCGCGCACGCGGCCGAGTGCACCGATCATGCGACGCCGGTCCTCGGTGTCGGCGAGCAGCGGCCGGAGCGCGGCCGCCATCTGTCCGGGCTCGACCGCGTCCTGCACGAACTCCGGCGCCACCTCGCGCCCCGCGACGACGTTCACGAGGCCGATCCGCGGGATCTCGACGACGCGTCGCGCGACCTCGTACGTCCACCGGCTCGTCCGGTAGGCGACGATGAGCGGGCAGCCCGCGACCGCGGCCTCGAGCGTCGTCGTGCCGCTCTTACAGAGCGCAGCGGTCGCCGCGCGCAGCAGCCGCAACGACCCGCCCTGCACGAGTGGGAACGGACAGCGCGCGGGGTCGATGCTGACCGTCGGCGCGACGCTCGCGGCGACGTGCAGCCCAGGCACGTCGTTCTGCAGCCGTCGCGCCGTCGCGACGAACGCGTCGAGGTGCCGCGCGACTTCCTGCACGCGGCTCCCCGGAAAGAGCGCGAGGAGCGGCCCGTTTGGTGGCAACCCGAGTTCGACGCGCGCGTCGGCCGGATCGGCGGGCAGGTGCGCCGCTCGATCGAGCATCGGATGCCCAACGAACGTCGCGTCGATTCCGTGCTCGCGCAACAATGCCTCCTCGAACGGCAGGATCACCGCCGCGCGCGTGATCACTCGCGCCATTGCCGCCAGCCGGTGCTTCCGCCACGCCCACACCTGCGGGGTGATGAAATACAGCACCGGCACTCCCGCGCGCCGCGCTTCGGCGGCGACCCGCAGATTGAACCCGGGATAGTCGACGAGGACCAGCAGGCGCACCCGGCCACCGCGCAGGCGCCGACGCAGCCGGCGGAGCAGCGCGTAGTGCGCCGGCACGTGCCGGATCACCTCGACGAACCCCATCACCGCCATCCGACTGACGTCCTCGAACAGCTCGACCCCCGCCGCGCGCATCGCCGCGCCACCGACTCCGACCACTTGAACGTCGGGCCGCGACGCCGCGAGCGCGGCCGCGACGCCGGCCGCGTGCACGTCGCCCGACGCCTCGCCGGCGACGAACAGCACCTCCGGACGGCGATCGATGCCGCCCGGCACGTTAAGCACCTCGCCCGTCCGGACCCACCGCGTTACGCGCGCGCCGCCGCGCCGCGCAACGCCGGCAGCGTCCGCTCGATCTCCGCGACGATCTCGAGCGCGACGGCGAGCGCCTCGCGTCCGTCCGATCCGCTCACCGCGACCGGCTGCTCGCCGCGGAGCGTCGCGCCGAAGCTCTCCAGCTCCAACCGGAGTGGTTCGGCATCAGGTGCGGCGAGCGGAACGCGTTCGACGAACACCGCCAGGTCGATCGGGCCTGCCGTTCCGCCGGGCGCAGCCCCGCCGGCGAGTCCCGCCGCGATCGCCGCCACGTCGACGCCGTCGCGCAGCCGAAAGAACTCCCCCCCACCTGCCGCGAGATCGAGCGACAGGTACCCGCTCTCCTGAAAGATGCGCACCTTCCGCAGCCGGTCGCGCGACACACGGCTGGCCGTGATGTTCGCGACCGCACCCGACGCGAACGCCAGCCGCGCGCTCGCGATGTCGACCGTCGGCGTGAGCACCGGCACGCCAGTCGCACGCACCTCGCGTACTCCCCCGCCGACGAACGTGCGCACGAGATCGATGTCGTGGATCATCAGGTCGAGCACGACGGCCACGTCCGCACCGCGCGTCGTGAATGGCGCGAGCCGGTCGCTCTCGATGAACCGCGGCGCGTCCACGTACGGCAGCGCCGCACGCACCGCGCGATTGAAGCGCTCGACGTGCCCCGTCTGTACGATCGCCTCCGTCGACGCCGCGAGTGCGAGCAACTCGTCTGCCTCGGCGAGCGTCGTGGTGATCGGCTTTTCGATCAAGAGGTGCATTCCTCGGGCGAGCGCCGCGCGCGCGACCTCGAAGTGCGCCGGCGTCGGCACGACGATCGTCAGCGCGTCCGCCGCGTCGAGTAGCGACGCGAACGTCGCATGCGCTTCGACGCCTAACGCATCGGCGACGTGCGCGCGCCGGGCGGGGTCGGCGTCGTAGAAGCCGGCGAATCGCACACCGGGTAGATCGCGCAGAAGCCGCGCGTGATGGTACCCGAGCGCGCCCGCGCCAACGACCCCGACGCGCGGCGCACCGGCGCCAGCCGCCCCGTTCAGATGCTCACCCCACGCCCACTCGACGCGACGAAGTCGAGCAGCGTCCCGACCTCGGGGATCGAGGTGTCGAGTTCGTCGCGCGCGCGTGTCACGGCCGCGCTCAGCATGAGGTCCGACCGGAAGAGCAGGCGGTAGGCCCGCTTGAGCTCGAGCAGCGTCGCCTCACGGAATCCGCTCCGCTGCAGCCCGACGGAGTTGAGGCCGTACAGCTTGATCGGGTTCCCGACCGCCTTTACGTACGGCGGAACGTCCTTCGCGACGCGTGAGCATCCGCCGATGAACGCATGCCGCCCGATCCGCACGAATTGGTGCACCGCCGAGACACCGGACACGATCGCGCGGTCCTCGATCGTGACGTGCCCGGCGAGCTGCACCGCGTTCGACAGGATCACGCCGTCGCCGACGTGGCAGTCGTGGCCGAGGTGGACGTACGACATGACGAAGCTGCCGCTGCCAACCGTCGTTCGCTGCGACTCGGCCGTGCCGCGGTTGATCGTCGCGTACTCGCGGATCGTCGTGTCGTCGCCGATCTCGACCCACGTCTCCTCGCCGCGGAACTTGAGGTCCTGCGGGTCGCCGCCCAACACCGTGCCGATCCCGACCTTCACGCGCGCGCCGAGGCGCACGTTGCGCTCGAGCGTCGCGCGCGCCGCGATCACGCACCCGTCGCCGATGACACAGGCGTCGCCGACCATCGCCCACGGACCGACCTCGACCCCTTCGCCTAGCTGAGCGCCCGCATGCACGACCGCCGTCGGATGCACTCGCGCCGTCACCGGTCCCGCACCATCGCCGACATCTCCGCTTCCGCCACGACCTCACCGTCGACCTTCGCGACGCCGCGCATCCGACACACCGGGCCGCGCACCTGCGTCAGATCCAGTTCGAAGCGCAGCTGGTCGCCCGGCTTCACCGGACGCCGGAATTTCACGTTGTCGAGCGTCGTGAAGTACACCACCTTCGCCTCGGGATCCGGCACGGAACCGAGAAGCAGCATGCCACCCGTCTGCGCCATCGCCTCGACGATCAGCACGCCGGGCATGATCGGATGCCCCGGGAAATGGCCCTGAAAGAACGGCTCGTTGATCGTCACGTTCTTGATCCCGACGACGCGCTTCCGCGGCTCCATCTCGACGATCCGGTCGACGAGCAGGAACGGATAGCGGTGCGGAAGCACCTTCATGATCTCTTCGATGCCGAGCACGAGGGGTCGGGGCGGAAGCAGGGCGGCAGTCGCGGCGGCCGCGGGAGTGGTGGCCCGCGCGGCGGCGACGAGCGCGCGGACGAAGCGAATCGTACCGCGGTGACTCGGCCGGTGCGCGACCACGCGCGCCCGGATCCGGCGTCCGGCGAGCGCGAGGTCTCCCACGCAGTCGAGCGCCTTGTGCCGCACGAACTCGTCTGGCCAGCGGAGCGCGCCGTCGACGACGCCGGACGCGTCCAGGACGACGGCGTTCGAGGTCGAGGCGCCCTGAATCAGGCCGTTCGCTCGCAGTGCCTCGACCTCGTGCACGAACCCGAACGTCCGCGCCGGTGCCAACTCCTCCGCGAACGTTTCGGGCGTGACGAGATACGTCCCGCGCTGCGCACCGACGAGCGGATGGTCGAACGCGATCTCGACGTCGAGCGAGAACGCCGCGGCCGGGTGCGCCTCGTACGCGCTCTCGTCATGCGTCACGCGCACGGGCGCGTCGAGCTCAAGCCACTCGGCCGCGCCGCCGTGCGCGATCACCCCCGCCGACCGCAACGCCGCGACGAACGGCGCCGCGCTCCCGTCGAGGATCGGTGGCTCGGCCGCGTCCAGATCGACGAACAGGTCGTCGATGCCGAGCCCGGCGATCGCGGCGAGCACGTGTTCGACGGTGTGCAGCGCCGTCTCACCGATCGCGAGCACCGTGTGCCGTTCCCGCTCGACGGCCACGTCCACTCGCGCCGGAATTGCCGGCGTGCCGTCGAGATCGGTGCGCCGGAACACGATCCCCTCTCCCGCGCGTGCAGGCGCGAAGGTCAGTGCACAGGTGCGGCCGAGATGCAGTCCGATGCCGCGTAGTGTGACCGGCCGCGCGATCGTCTGCCGCGGTTGAACGGGCGGAGGCGCGACGCGAGGCGCGGCCCGTCGTTCGACGCCACGGGGGGCCGTCATCGGTCGGCTCCGTCGTTGGCGGCGATGAGGCGTTCGAGCGGTCGCATGAGGCCAGCGAGGCGGAACAGCGCGGCGTACGCGCGCACCGACTCGCGCTGCGGCCGCGCGGGGTATCCGCCCCATGTCTCACCCGCGGGAACGTTGCCGATCACGCCAGCCTGGCCGGCGAGCCGCGCGCCGCGGCCAACGGTGAGGTGTCCGCCGACGCCGACCTGGCCCGCGAGGATCACGCCGTCTTCGACCGTCGCCGATCCGGCGATCCCAACCTGCGCCATGAGCAAGCACCGGCGGCCGATCCGCACGTTGTGCCCGACGTGGACGAGGTTATCGATCTTCGTGCCGGCTCCGATGACCGTGTCGCCGAGGCTGCCACGGTCGATCGTCGTGTTGGCGCCGATCTCGACGTCGTCCTCGACGATGCAGCGCCCAACGTGCGGAATCTTGCGATGCGCTCCGTCGGCGAACACGTACCCGAACCCGTCGCTGCCCAGCCGCGCCCCGCTGTGCACGATGACGCGCTCGCCTAACACGGTGCCAGCGTACAGCGTTACGTGCGGCCGCAGCTCGCTCGAGCCCCCGATCTGGACGCCGTCACCGACCGTGCAATGCGCGCCGATCCATACGTCGTCGCCGAGCGTCGCGCCCGCGCCAAGCGTCGCGTACGCATCGATCGTCACGCCCGCCCCGAGGCGCGCACCGGTCCCGATCGACGCCGTCGCGTGCACGCCCGGCGTCCGCGGCGGCGACGGGTGGAGCGCGTCGATGAGCGGCAGAATGGCTTCCTGCGGACGGTCGACGACGATACGCGCGGCACCCGGCGCGCCAGGCGCGTCGGCGAGCGCCGGTGACACGAGAACGACCGCCGCGCGCACCGACGCGAACGCGCCGACGTAGCGCGCGTCACCCAGAAACGTCGCGGCGTCCTCGCTCGACTCGGTGAGTCCCGCGACGCGCCGGACGCGCACGGCCTCACCCGCGCCGACGTTCACGACGCGCCCGCGCGTGAGGCGGACGACGTCGTCGAGTACCAGCGCCCGCGCGTCGCCGCCGACGGTCGTTGGCGCGCGCGCGGTTGCCGGCGCGGGGTCGGCCGCGTCGG
>DASWUT010000015.1:0-3389 GCA_036401455.1 Gemmatirosa sp.
CAGCCCTCGGGTCTGCTGCTCGCCCTGTTCGGCGAGTGGGTGCTCGCGCCGTTCGTCGCGCTCGCGGCCGCGGCCACGGCCTCGGTGCGTTGGGCAGCGCTGACGCGGGTGACGCTCTACGGGCTCACCCTGCTGGTCGCGGTCGGCTCGCTCGGCATCTACGGCCCGGTCGCCCTCGGCCGTCCTCAGTCGAAACCGGCGGCCGCGTTCGTCCTTGTGCCGCCCGCGTCCGGGCTGCTGGCGGCCGGCGGCGTATGCGTGGCGGCCAGCACGGTACGCCGGCGGTCCCATCGTAGCCGCGGGGCCTAACGCACCGCCGCCGCACGCGCCCGATTGGGCGCCGAACGGCCGGTCGTCGCAGAGCCCGATGCGTGGTCGACGTTTCGATCGAGGGGTCGGGTCCGCCACGGCCGCGAGACGCCGCCAGCCGAACGCGCCCGGCGGTCAGCGCAGCGTCTCTTCGAGCAGGGTGAACACGCGCTTGAAGTGCAGCGCGTCAGCGGCCGCGTCGTAGGCGGGCGAGTCCGTCGCCGTGAACCCGTGCGCCGCGCCCCGGAACAACTCGGTCGTGAAGTGGACGCCGTACTCGGCGAGCGCCCGGTCCCGGCGCGCGATCTGGTCCGGCGGCATGGATTTGTCCTGGTCGGCGTGCCCGAAGTACACTCGTCCCCGGATCGACCCGACCACACTCACGGGGCTGTGTGGGTCGTCCGCCGGCGCGAGGCGTGCCGAGTGGAAGCCCGCTGCGGCGACGACGCGGTCCGGGTGCCGCGCGGCCATCCGGAGCGCGAAGCCGCCGCTCATGCAGTACCCGATCGCGGCAACGCCGCCGCCCGCGCGGCCCGCACACTCGGGCGCCGCGTCGACGCCGGCGAGCAGCGCCACGAAGTCGCCGGCGAGCGCGTCCGGGGTGAGCCGCCCGGCGTAGGCGGAGACCTGCGCCCAGAGGTCGGGCTCGCGGAACGAGCGGCCCTCAGGGGAGACCGGACCGGCGACGTCGCGGTAGTAGACGTTCGGCAGCAACACGGCGTAGCCGCCGTCCGCGATCCGCTGGGCCTTGACCTCGTAGGCGGGCCGGAGCCCGCCGATGTCGGGGAACAGGACGACTGGGGGGAGCGGGGCGTCGGGCGCCGTCGTCGGCGTGGCCAGCCGGGCGTCGTGCTGCCGTCGGCAGCGAGGATCTGGAGCGCGCGCATCATCCCGCATGGTACCCGAACGCCCGCCCCGCGGCCCAGCGGCGAACCGCACGCACCCCCGGAGTTGTGAGCGCCTGCCGTCCGTTCTGAGCTTTATACGATGTCTCGCAGCTTCAGCGTCCGCCCACGCGGTCCACTGGCGCGAGACCCGGGCTCACCATCACCGATTCACGCCCGACGGCGTCGACGAGTTCTGGGACACCCGGCGGGCTTGGGCGGCGACGGCCGCGTCCGCGCGTCGTCGCCACGCGCGGACGCCACGAACGCGACATGAGGCACTCACGACAGGCACGCACGAAACGCCACCGCCGCCCGCGCCGTAGGCGTGGCATGGCCCTCCGGACGCTCGCCAGGATCTGCGTCGCACTCTTCGCGGTCTCGAGCGCGTTCCCCATCATCGCCGGGGGGACGAACCAGCAGCGCCCGCTCGGCTGGCTCGGCGTCGCGGACGTGGGCCTCGCCGCGGCGCTCGTCGGCGCCGTCGCGCTCCTGGCCACCCGGGCCCGGCGCGCGGTGGCGGATCGCCACCGCGTCGCGGCGTTCCGGGGAACGCAGGGCCTCCTCGGACTGATCCCGCTGTTCCTGGCCACGTACTTCGTCGCAGGCCCGCGGGTGAACTGGACGGTGCTCGTCATCGGGCTCGCGTGGCGCGGGTGGCTGCTCGTCTCCACGCTGCCGTTCCTGGCGGCGGGCCTCGCGCCGGCCGGGCCACCCAGTCGCGGCGCGGGGAGTCCCGCTCGGCCGTGAGAGCGGCGACCGGCCGCGCCGGGTGCAATGCGCCGGCACGACGTCATGGCAGAGGACAGCGACGGTATCGGCGCGATCTCCGTGGGCACCGTCACAGTCGTAGGAGGTTCGATGCAGGGCCGTGACAGCTCGGTGCCCGAAGAAGCGAAGCGCTGTACCGCCCGGACTGGGACGCGCGCGGTCGCCTGCGTCTCCGGTACTGCCGCCGGCCGCCCGAGGCCAGCAGACACCCGATCCAAGGCGACGTGCGCCAGCCCGGCACAGCGTCTACGGCAACGTCGTCAGAGTCGATATCCAAGGAGGTGGTGCGAGCGGGCGCGAGGTTAGGCGCTCGTCCGGCCGGCCCCGGTGCCCCCGCCCACGACTCGGCGCGTCAGGACGCCGCATCCAGTGCCGACGCCGGCCACGACCAGCGAGAACACGCCCAGCTTCAGGATCGAGGCGTACGTGTTCGGGTGAAGGGTGTCCGGCATCCCGAGCCCGTGCTTCACCAGATGGGCCAGCGGTACCCACAGCCACACCGCGAGCGCGGTCCCCCACGGGCGTCGTGACGCGAGCGTCCCAAGCATCGCCGTCGCGCCGACGAGCATGGCCACGACCAGGATCGGGCTCGCCTCGCCGTCGAGCGCGACGTTGTCCACCGCGGCGGTGGTCACGCCGAGCGCGACGGCGGCGACCAGGAGGACGACCGGCGCGATCCGACCGGCGCGCGCCCTCATCCGCTGTGCCTCACGCGCGCGGCATCCCGGGACGCGGGCCAGGACCGGGGCATTGTGCCGTCCCTTGCTCGGGTGGGCGGAGCGAACTGACCGTGCGACGTACCATATGGACACTCGATCCGCCGTCAAGCACGCCCGAGCGGGCCTCTCAGTCGCTCGCCGTGCCGCCTGCTACGGCGCAGGCGCAGCACCGCAGAGCTCGTTCGCGCCACGCCGCACGCGACGTGGTTGCTGATGCCGAGTGCTGCGATGCCGGCCGGCGGCCCACGGGATCCACTCGGCGGGTCGGCCCGTCAGTCTTGAACCGGACCGAGATGAGCCAGTTCGTCTGAGCGCCGCCGCGCCGCGCGCTATCGCCGCAGCGCCGCGTACGTTCCAAGCCGGCAGTTCCTCCTCCCACCTCGCGAGCACGCCATGCGCATCGAGTACCCTGCCGACCGCGCGCTGCGCCCCTTACGTTGACTGCCTGTGGTCCGTCGAGCGCACGTTTGCGGCGCCGGCGGACACGTTCATGCTCCTGCCCGATCGATACGTCGAGCTCGTGTTCAGCGCGGGAGCGCGGTTCGCGGTCGCCCCGGCCGACTCGACGGACGGCCCCGGGTCCGGCGCCCCGCCCGGTCCGGGCCAGGTACTCCCACGGGCCTACGTCGTCGGGCTGCTCGACGCTCCCGTGCGACTCCGGGCGCACGGCACCGTGCGCGCGGTCGCGGTGCGGTGCCCCGCGTGG
>DASWUT010000016.1:0-2306 GCA_036401455.1 Gemmatirosa sp.
CGAGGCGGGGCGGCGCGCGTTCGACGTGCTCGTCGCGCTGCGGCACGGCACGACGCTCGACGACGCGGCGGCGCGCGGGCTGCTGCTGCCCAACGAGCTGTGGGGGCTGCCGAGCCCGGAGGCGGTGGCGCTGCGGTGGGCGGGGCGCGAGGCGGGGGTCGAGGCGACGGCGGAGGTCGCGGCGGGCTGCGACTTCCAGCTGCCGTGGGCGCGCCCCGCCCTGCCCCGCTTTCCGCTGCCGGATGGGGCGACCGACGCCGACGCGTTCCTGCGCGCACGTGTGGTGGACGGCGCGCACGAGCGGTGGGGCGGCACGCTCTCGGACGCGCAGCAGCGCCAGATCGACCACGAGCTGCGGGTGATCGGCGCGTTGGGGTTTTCGGGGTTCTTTCTCGTGATGTGGGACGCGGTGCGCGAGGCGCGGGCGCGCGGGATCCTCTGCCAGGGGCGCGGCTCGGCGGCGAACTCGGCGGTCGCTTACGTGTTGGGCATCACCGCGGTCGACCCGGTGGCGCACGGGCTGCTGTTCGAGCGGTTCCTGTCGGCGGCGCGGACTGATGGCATGACCGAGGCGCCGGACATCGACGTGGACGTGGAGCACGACCGGCGCGAGGAGTTGCTCGACTACGTGTACGCGCGCTACGGGCGGGCGCACGGAGCGATCGCGTGCATCGTGCAGACGTACAGCGCGCCGACGGCCGTGCAGGACGTCTGCCGGGCGTACGGCGTCGCGCCAGCGGTGGCGTTCGCGCTCTCGAAGCGGGTGCACCACACCGATCCCGAGGCCGGGGTCGAGGCGCTGCGCGGCGGGCTGGCGGCGGAGTACGGGCTGAGCGCGGCGGGGTTCGCCCCCGGGACGCCGCGCGGGGACGCGCTGCTGCAGGCGGTGGCCGCGTTCGAGGGCGTGCCGCGGATGCGCTCGACACACCCGGGCGGGTTCGTGCTCTCGGCCGATCCGTTAGGCGACGCGGCGCCGGTCGAGCCGACGACGATGGGGCGCACGATCCTGCAGTACGACAAGGACGACCTCGACGCGCTCGGCGTGCCGAAGTTCGACTTCCTGGGCCTCGGCGCGCTCAGCATGGTGCGGCGCGCGTTCGACGTGATCGAGCGGCGGGGCGACCCGCGGCCGCAGATGTACCGCCTGCCAGCGGACGATCCCCCGACGTACCGGATGATCGCCGCGGGCGACACGTTCGGCACGTTCCAGGTCGAGAGCCGGGCGCAGATCGCGTCGCTCGTGCACACGCGACCCGAGAAGCTGTATGATCTCGTCGTACAGGTCGCGCTGATCCGGCCGGGGCCGATCGTCGCGAAGTTCGTACGGCCGTACGTCGAGCGGCGGCGCGGGCGCGCGCACGTCGCGTACCCGGATGGACTGCGCGCGACGCTCGAGCCGATCCTCGGCCGCACGCAGGGGCTACCGATCTTTCAGGAGCAGGCGATGGCGCTCTCGATCGCGCTCGCCGGCTACACGCCGGCCGACGCCGACGAGCTGCGGCGGACGATGGGTAATCAGCGGAAGCTCGCGCGCCTCGTGGCCGCACTCGACACGCTGCGCGCGCGCATGATCGCGCACGGCGTTCCGGAGGCAGTGGCCGTGCAGCTGACGGAGGACCTGCGCTCGTTCGGCAACTACGGCTTTCCGGAGAGCCACGCGTGGAGCTTCGCGCTCATCGCGTATGCGACGTGCTGGCTCAAACGGCACCACCCGGCGGCGTTCTACGCGGGGCTTCTGAACGCGCAGCCGATGGGCTTCTACTCGGTGAGCACCCTGGTGCACGACGCGCGGCGGCACGGGCTGGAGGTGCGGCTGCCGTGCCTCGCGTTCGGGGCGGCGGAGTGCACGGTGGAGGAACGCGACGACGCGCCCGACGCGCCGGCGCTGCGCGTGGGGTGGCGGCACGTGCGCGGGCTGGGCGACGGCGTGCTGGCGCGCCTGACGGCGGCGCGCGCGGTGGGGCCGTTCCGCTCGGTGGCCGACGTGGTGCGGCGCGCGGGGCTGGCGCGAGTCGAGGCGGTGGCGCTGGCGCGGGCGCACGCGTTCGCGGTGTGGGAGCCCGACCGGCGGCGCGCGGGGTGGGCGGCCTTGCGCGTGGTGGGCGACACGCTCCCCCTCGCGCCGGCGCGCGACGAGGGCGACGGGCACGCGCCGAGCGCGCAGGCGCCCGCCGCGGCCGTGGTCGCCGACTACCACGCGGTCGGGCTCTCGGTCGCCGGGCACCCGATGGCGCGCCACCGCCCGTGGTGCGACCGCGTGGGCGCGCTCCACAGCGCGGGCGTCGCGCGCTGCCGCAGCGGGACGC
>DASWUT010000017.1:0-4197 GCA_036401455.1 Gemmatirosa sp.
GACCGCGGGTCGGCGGCGACGCCGGCCGTCGCGGTGCCGCGCGTCGCGCCCGCGGCCGCCGCCGCACCGATGTCGCGGTTCGCGGTGCCGCTCGACTACGACGTCACACCGGTGCTCGGCATCGTCTAGCGGGTCGTGCCGCGCACGTTCGGGTCGCTCGACAGCGCGCGCCGGGTCGGCGACGACGACCGCAAGCACTACGCGTTCGTCGCGACGCGGGCGCCGTTCGTCGCGACGATCGACGGCGGGCAGGTGCGGCTGCGGACGACGCTCGCCTACGCGGCGCGCGGCTACTATCGCACGCCGTTAGGCGCGACGCTGCAGGCGGGGTGCGGCGGCGGCGGCCGGGACGCGGCGCGCCCGCGCGTGGTCGTCGAACTCGCCGCGCCCCTCACCCTCGCGCCGGACTGGCACCTCCGCTCGGCCGCGCGCCTGGTGCGGCTGGAGCCGGCGTCGGCGGACCGCGCCGACCAGTGCCGTGTCGGCATCCTCAACCTCAACATGACCGACCGCGTGGTCGACGCGGCGCGCCGTGCCCTCGTCGGACAGATGCCGGCGATCGACCGCAAGGTGTCGGGCGTGGACCTGACGAACCAGGCGACGGGGTGGTGGGGCGCGCTCAACCGGCCGATCCGCCTCACCGACGGGGTGTGGCTGCTGCTCGGGCCGCAGACGCTGCGCGTGGGGCGGGTGGGCGGGGCGGGGCACGTGCTCACCGTGCAGGCGGGGCTCGACGCGTACCCCAAAATCGTGACCGGCGTGGAGCCGCCGACGCCCGCCGTGCCGCTGCCGCCGCTCGCGCGGGAGGTGCCTGCGACCGGGTTCACCGTGGCGCTCGAGGGAGTCGTCGACTACGCCACGGCGTCGCGCGCGGTGACCGCCGCGGTGCGCGGACGCTCGGTGACGCAGGCCGGGCATACGATAACGGTGCGCTCGGTGGTCGCAACGCCGGCGGACTCGGGGCGGCTCGCGCTGACGGTGGCGTTCACGGGCGACGCGGTGGGCACGCTCCGATTCGTCGGCACGCCGCGCCTGGACACCAAGGCGGGGATCGTCGACGTGCCCGACCTCGACTACGACCTGCGAACCGACAGCCGTGTGTTGACCGCAGCCGCGTGGCTCGGATCGGACGCGCTGCGCACGCTTTTTCGCGAGCGGGCGCGCGTGCCGGTCGCGCCGGCGCTGGAACGCGGGCGGACGCTACTGTTGAGCGGGCTCAATCGGACGATCGCCGGCGTGCTGACGCTCTCGGCCACCGTCGATTCGGTGGCGCTGCATGGGGCGTACGTGACCGCGGGCGGGTTGGTGGTGCAGGCCGGCGCGACGGGGCAGGCCCGGGCGTCGGTGCGGCAGAAACGCTGAGACGGAGCCGACGATGGGAACCGCAGCGGCAGTGATTCTCGTGAAGGAGCGGCACATCGTCGAGGCGTTCGAGCGCGCGGGAGCGACGGGGCCGGGGCACGCCATGGCGCCCGGGGACGTGCCGGTCGACCCGGTCGGCATCGCGATGCGCCGGCTGCGCAGCCGCGCCGTCGTGCGAGAAGCGGCGCCAGATCGATTCTACGCCGATCTGGAGGTGTGGCACGCTCTGCGCCGGACGCGGCGCCGGGCCGTGCTCGTTCTGCTCGTCCTCACGGCGCTCATCATCGCCGGCACCCTCGTCGGGACGGGCATCGGCGCCCACACCGCCTCTCGCTGACCGCCGAGTTCATGCGCATCGTCACACTCGAAGAACATTTCACGATTCCCGCGCTCGTCCGGCGCATCGACCCGGCCGCGATCCGGCGCCGCGGCTGGCCGCCGCCGGGCGAGCGGCCGCCGTCGATGAGCCACGAGGCGGAGCTGGCCGACGTCGGGCCGGCGCGAATCGCGGACATGGACGCGTCGGGGATCACCGTGCAGGTGCTCTCGACGGCGGGGCCGGGCGCGGACCTCGTCGACGGGCCGGAAGGGGTGCAGCTCGCGTGCGACTACAACGACGCGCTCGCGCGGACCGTCGCCGAACATCCGGACCGGTACGCGGGATTCACGCACCTGCCGATGCGTGCGCCCGACGCCGCGGCCGACGAGTTGGAGCGGTGCGTCTCGACGCTCGGCTTTCGCGGCGCGATGATCGATGGGCACACCGACGGGCGCTTCCTCGATGACCCACGGTTCGAGCCGATCCTCGCGCGGGCCGAACGGTTGGGGGTGCCGATCTACGTGCACCCCAACATCCCGCCCGAGGCCGTGCGCAACGCGTACTACGACGGGCTGCCCGGGCTGACCGGCTTCCTGCTCTCGTCGCCCGGGTGGGGGTGGCACGCGGAGACGGCCGTGCACATCCTGCGGCTCGTGCTCTCGGGCACGCTCGACCGGCATCCGGGGCTCAAGCTCATCATCGGGCACATGGGTGAGGGGCTGCAGTCGATGCTCACGCGCGTGGACAACGTGTTCGGGCCTAACGTGCAGCACCTGCAGCGTCCGGTGAGCCGCACGATCCTCGACCAGGTCTGGATCACCACGAGCGGGTTCTTTTCGCGCGCCCCGTTCCTCGGCGCGCTCGAGGCGTTCGGGGCCGACCGGATCCTCTTCTCGGTCGACTATCCGTTCAGCCCCAACGCGCGCGGGCGGGCGTTCCTCGACGGACTGCCGGTATCGGACGAGGACCGCGAGAAGATCGCGCACGGCAACGCGGACCGGCTGCTGGGGCTGGTGCCGGGCGGGTCGGCCGTGCCTAACGCCCTCGCGGCGTGACCGCGCCGCTCGCGCCGGTGCCACTCGCACCCGCGGCGCTCGAGCTCGGGCTCGACACGTTCGGCGACGTCACGGCCGACGCCGACGGCCAGCTGCGTCCGTACGCGCAGGTGCTGCGCGACCTCGTCGACGAGGCGGTGCTCGCCGACGAGGTGGGCGTCGATTTCTTCGGCGTCGGCGAGCACCACCGGGCCGACTTCGCGGTCTCGGCCCCCGAGGTCGTGCTCGCCGCGATCGCTGCCCGCACGACGCGCATCCGGCTCGGCTCGGCGGTGACGGTGCTCAGCTCGGACGATCCGGTGCGCGTGTTCCAGCGCTTCGCCACGGTCGACGCGCTGTCGCGCGGGCGGGCCGAGGTCATCCTCGGGCGCGGGTCGTTCACCGAATCGTTTCCGCTCTTCGGTTACGAATTGCGGCAGTACGAGACGCTGTTCGACGAGAAGCTCGATCTGTTTGCCGCGCTCCTGCCCCAGGAACCGGTGACGTGGCGCGGCACGACGCGCGCGGCGCTCACCTCGCAGCGCGTGTACCCGACGATCGAAGCTGGCACGTTGCGCACGTGGATCGGCGTGGGCGGCAGCCCCGAGTCGGTGGTGCGCGCGGCGCACTACGGGCTGCCGATGACGCTCGCGATCATCGGCGGCGATCCGCGGCGGTTTGCGCCCTACGTCGACCTCTACCACCGCGCGCTCGCCGAGGCGGGGATGCCGATGCAGCCGGTGGGCGTGCACTCGCCCGGTTACGTGGCCGACACGGACGCGCAGGCGCGCGACGAGCTGTGGCCGGACTACCGGCGCATGCACGACCGCATCGGCGGGGAGCGCGGGTGGCCGCCGATGTCGCGCGCGCAGTTCGACCAGGAGGTGGAGCGCGGTTCGCTGTACGTCGGGTCGCCCGAGACGGTCGCGCAGAAGATCGCCGCGACCGCGGGCGCGCTCGGCATCGCCCGGTTCGACATGAAGTACAGCGCGGGCACGCTGTCGCACGAGCGGATGATGCGGAGCATCACGCTGTACGGCACGCGGGTGATCCCGCGCGTGCGCGAACTGCTCGGCTGATCGGCGTCGGCTGATCGGCGTCGGCTGACCGGGGTCGGGTGACGGCGGTCGGCGCGCCCGGCACGTGTCCGTTTCTGGACAGTGCCGTCCCGCGCGCGAACAGCGCGGGGCGGGGGGCGCGCGGTAAGTCGTTGCGGCATCGCGCGGTGCGGCGGGCAGGGGGCGGAACGCGACTTGTCATCTGACGGGCGTGATCGGGCACCCCTGCCCGTTCTGCTGCCCGCCGTCGCTGCTCGTGGACATCCCTCGCCCCAAACGCAAGAAGACGCTCCGCAACGCCCTCATCGCCGCCGGCCTCGCGCTCGCGGCGGCGGCGACGGCCGCGCTGACGCGCCTGGAGCCCGCGGCGCCATCGGTCGAGCGCGCGACGCTGTGGATCGACACGGTGCGGCGCGGGCCGCTC
>DASWUT010000018.1:0-9919 GCA_036401455.1 Gemmatirosa sp.
CGCAGGAGCTGCGCGCGTCGTTGGAACTGTCGCGCCGGTACAGCTACGTCGCACCGCGCGTCGCGCGCGTGCTGCTCGCGGGTGGGGCGCTGCTCGTCGCCGTGCTCACGCTCGTCGCGTCGCGCGTGGCGGGGCACCTCAGCCGGCAGCTGTCGCGGCCGCTCGGGCAGCTGGTGCGGTGGACGGCGCTCGTGCAGGACGGGGCACCGCTGCCGGAGGAGCCCGAGCCGCGCGGGGCGCCGGAGTTCCGCGTGCTCCGACGACGCATGCGCACGATGGCGCGCGAGCTCGCGGCCGGCCGCGACCGAGCGCTCGAAGCCGAGCGTGCGGAGGCGTTCCGCGAGGCGGCGCGGCGCGTCGCGCACGAGCTGAAGAATCCGCTGACGCCGATCCGGTTCGCGGTCGACCGGCTGCGGCGCGACGCGGTGCCAGGACAGGCCGAGGCGGTCGAGGTGCCCACGACCGAGACCGCGCGGCTGGAGGCGATGGCGCGAGGGTTCGCGCAGTTCGGGCGGTTGCCAGACGGGCCGCTCGCGGACGTCGACCTCGGTGAGCTGGCGCGGTGGGCGACGGCGACGACGGTACCGGACACGCTGCAGGCATCGGTCGAGGTCGCACCCGACGTGCCGCTCGTGCCAGGGCGCTACGACGCGCTCGCGCGGGCGCTGACCAACGTGCTGCTCAACGCGGTCGAGGCGACGCCGCCGGGGGGACGCGTGGACGTGCGCGTGGGGCGGGTGGACGGCACCGTGGAGCTGGCAGTGCGCGACACGGGGAGCGGGATCGCGCCCGAGCAGCTTGCGCACATCTGGGACCCGTACGTGACGCACAAGACGCACGGCACGGGGCTGGGGCTGGCGATCGCGCGGCAAACGGTGCTCGCGCACGGTGGACACGTTGACGCGGTCAGCGCCGTAGGGCGTGGGACCGAGATCCGTTTCATTCTGCCGGTGCACGGCGCACCGGCGGTTCCGGACGGCGACCCTTCAGAGATTCGCACATGAGTTTCCAACCCTCCGCGCCTCCCGCCCCCGAGGCGCCGGTCGTGAGCGCGCAGGATCGGGCCGACTTCGCGCAGGCCGCACACGACGCCGCGCAGGCCGGGCGCGATGCGGCCCGGCTGGCGGCGCAGGCCACCCACGAGGCGGTGCAGGGCAACGCGAACGTCGGCGTCGTCAAGGACGCCGGCGGCCGCATCGTCGTGACGGGGCCCGACGGCAAGACGATCACGATCGATCCGAAGGCGGGGCTCGACGGCGATCAGATTCAGGAGATGGTGCAGACCGCGCTGCAGCCCACGGTGCGCGATCGCGAGGACCACGGCGTGCCGCACGGCGTGGTCCCGGTCGTCGCGATCGTCTTCACGTTTCTGTTCCTGATCGCGCTCGTGATCTCGCGCGCGATGAGCGGCCGGCGCGCGGGGGGCGTCGTCACGGCCGCACTGCCGGACGAAGCCACGGCGCGCCTGGCGCGGATCGAGCAGGCGGTCGAGGCGGTCGCGATCGAGGTCGAACGCATCTCGGAAGCGCAGCGCTACTCGGCGCAGCTGCTCACCGATCGGCTGTCCGGACCCGCGCCGACGGCGCCCGCCGTCTCTGCGGCCCTGCGCGGCGATCATGGGTGACGCGGCGTAGCCCGTGCCGAGCGTTCTGATCGTCGACGACGAGCCGAACATCCGGCGGATGGTCGGCGCGCTGCTCGCGGGCGAGGGATACGACGTGCGCGACGCACCCGACGGCGCCTCGGGGCTGGCGGCCGCGCGCGCGGCGGAGCCCGACGTCGCGCTCGTCGATCTGATGATGCCGGGCGCGGTGGACGGGCTGGGGATGCTGGAACGGCTGCGCGAGCAGCTGCCGGACCTGCCGGTCGTGATGATGAGCGGGCGCGCCGCGCTCGGGGACGCGGTCCGCGCGACCAAGCTCGGCGCATTCACGTTTCTCGAGAAGCCGCTCACGCCCGAGGGGGTGCTGCTCGCGTTAGGCAGCGCGCTCGAGCTGCGGCGCGCGCGCCAGGAGGCGCGCGCCCTGCGCGAGGAGATCGGGCTGGGCGGGGCGATGGTCGGCGACAGTCCGGCG
Organism: Gemmatirosa sp.; assembly: GCA_036401455.1. GTDB lineage: Bacteria > Gemmatimonadota > Gemmatimonadetes > Gemmatimonadales > Gemmatimonadaceae > BPUI01. The sequence continues at coordinate 2,076 of DASWUT010000018.1, forward strand.
ATGGCCGCGGTGCGCGCGCTGGTCGCGCGCGTGGGACCCACGGACGCACGCGTGCTCGTCACGGGCGAGAGCGGAACGGGCAAGGAGCTCGTCGCGGCGGGGCTCCATGGCGCGAGCGCGCGGCGCGAGCGGCCGTTCGTGCGCGTCAACTGTGCGGCGATCCCGCGCGACCTGGTCGAGAGCGAGATGTTCGGGCACGAGCGCGGCGCGTTCACGGGCGCGACGGACCGCCGCATCGGCCGCTTCGAGCTGGCCCACACGGGCACGCTGTTTCTGGACGAGGTCGGCGACCTCGGCGCGGAGGCGCAGGCGAAGCTGCTGCGCGCGCTGGAGGCCGGAGAGATCGAACGCGTAGGGGGCGCGCGGCCCATCCGTGTCGACGTGCGTATCGTATCGGCCACGAACAAGGATCTGTCGCGCGCGGTCGCCGAGGGCGCGTTCCGTGAGGACCTGTTCTTCCGGCTCAACGTGATCCCGATCCACCTGCCGCCGCTCCGCGAGCGGCCGGGCGACGTCCCACTCCTCGTGCGACACTTCTCGGCGCTCTACCGCGCGCGCACCGGGCGCCCGGCGCCGGCGTGGAGCGACGACGCGCTCGCGCTCATGGAGCGGCACCGGTGGCCGGGCAACGTGCGCGAGCTGGCGAACGTGGTCGAGCGGCTCGCGATCCTGCAGCCGGGCGGCGAGGTGCGCGCGGCCGATGCGCGCCGCGTGCTCGCCGCCGACGGCGATGAGCGCTCGGCCGACGTTCCGCCGCGCGACCTCGGGCCGCTGCCCGACGCGGCGGGGCTCGACGTGTCGCTCGCCGACGCGCTCGACGCGTACGAGCGAACGCTGATCGTGCGCGCGCTGTCGGCGGCGGGCGGGAACGTGACCGACGCGGCACGGCGGCTGCGGACCGACCGCCCCAACCTGTACCGACGGATGCGCCGGCTCGCGATTCCGCTGGCCTGCGCCCTGGCCGCGCTGGCCGGGGGGCGACGTGCCGCAGCGCAGGGCGTCGGCACCGACGCGCGCCCGCGCGCCACAGCCGGCGCGGACACGATCCCCGACGCGGCCTCGGACGGCGTCGCCGACGCGGTCGCGCGGTACAACGCGCCCGCGACACTCCGCGTACGCGGCCGGTTCGTCGTGCCCGCGGGAACCACGGTCGAGGGCGACGTCGCGGTGGTCGGCGGGCCGGTGACCGTGGCCGGGCGCGTCATGGGGCGCCTCACGGTGATCAACGGCGACGTCACCTTCCGCGCGGGCGCGCGGGTCGACGGCGACGTGCTCGTCGTCGGCGGCGTGGTCGACGGCCGGCGCGAGGCGCTCTTTGGCGGCGAGCTGCGCATCGACCGACACCCGGCGACGGTGGCGCAGCGCGGCGACACGCTGGCGCTCGACCGCGACGCGCTCGGCCCGGACGCGACGGACCGGCGGCGTGCGCGCTTCCGGCTCGGCGGCGCGCCGAGCGCGCGGACGTACGCCGGATTCACGGTCGCGTCCGGAGGCGCGTACAATCGAGCCGAAGGGCTACCAATCCTCGTCGGCCCGACGCTCGAAGCGCAGGTCGCGCGCGATGCGCGCCTCACGGTCGACCTTCTCGGCGTGTACCGGACCGCGGGCGAGTTCGAGTGGGACACCGAGCATCGCGGCCACGACGCCCACGCGGAGCTGCGGCTGGGGCGGCGGCGGCACCTGCGCATCGGCGGCCGACTCTACGACGTCGTCGCGCCGATCGAGGACTGGCAGCTCTCGCCGACCGAGACGGGGCTCTCGTCGTTCTTCTTGCGGCGCGACTTCCGCGACTGGTACGGCCGCCACGGCGCGGCGCTCTCGGTCGGCGCCGACCTCGGGCCGGACGCGTCGTTCACGCTCGGCTACGCCGACGAGCGCTGGGGAAACCGGGCGCAGCTGAACCCCGCGACGATCCTGCGCGGACGCGAGGAATGGCGCCCCAACCCGTCCGTCGACGACGGCGTGATGCACCTGCTCACGGCCGGCCTGCGCATCGACACGCGCAACGACGTCGATCGCCCGTGGGCCGGGTGGTACGTGGCCGCCGACTACGAGTACGGCACCGGCACGCTGAACAGCTTCGCCCCGGTCTCGGCCGACCTCGTGATCCCCGGCGGACCGCCGCTGCCAGGCGCGCGCGACGAGACGCCGGGGCATCGCGCGTACGGGCGGGGCTTTCTCGACGTGCGCCGGTACAACCGGCTCACGCCGGACGCGCAGCTCAACCTGCGCCTCGTCGCAGGCGGCTGGCTGCACGGTGACGCGCTGCCCGTCGAGCGCCGGCTGTCGGTGAGTGGGCCGGGCGCGATCGCGGGCTACAGCTTCCGCCAGGCCGCGGGATCGAACGGCTTCGACGTCGCCGACTGCTCCGTGCGCGGTCTGCAGCCCGCGGGCGACCCGGCGCAGTGCGAGCGGATCGCGCTCGGACAGGTCGAGTACCGCACGGACGTCCGCGTCGGGCTGTTCACGGGCGAGGAGGGGGGCGAACGGGTTCGGCGCGGGCTGCGCACGGAGTTCAGTTGGGTGGTGTTCGCCGACGCGGGACGGGGCTGGCTCGTCGGGCCGCAGGCCGGGTCGATCCAGTACGGGGCGGGAACGCTGCCCGGGCTCGGGACGGCGCTCGCGGACCTCGGCGCGGGGCTCGACTTCGGACATCCGCACGGAAGCGGCGACGTGGGCACGTTCGGCGTGTACGTCGCGAAGAGCGTCACGACGCCGGACCGGCCGCCGACGTTCTTCCTGCGGCTGCGTCGGCGCTTCTAGGCGACGTGCACCGAACCGTCTCACGGTGGCGCGACGTGCGCCGCTGGACGCGGCGCGCGATCGCGCCGGCGATCGTGCTCGTCGCGCTCGGTGGTGGCACGCCGGCGTGGGCGGGCGCGCAGCGCGCGGGTGCGGAAATCCGCCTGCCGGCGCAGGGGTCGCTCGCCGTCGAGGGCCCGCTCGTGCGCGTGGTGCACGTGCTCGACGACCGCGAGCTGCGCGACCTGCTGGGGCACAGCTTCCCCGTGCGCATCCACTACAAGACGGAGCTGTGGACCGTGGGACGCGTGTTCAACGACCTGCAGGCCGCGCGCGAGTGGGACGTCGTCGTGCGCCTCGATCCACTCGCGAAGGTCTATGAAGTGGCGCGGATCGTCGACGACCAGATCAGCTTCCTCGGCCGGTTCCCCGAGGTGGACGACGCGGCGGCGGCCGCCGAGCGGCCGTTCCGGGTCGCGCTCGTGCCGCCGCGGGGAAAGCGGGCGTACTACAACGTGGTGATCGACGTCGAGACGCTGTCGCTCTCCGACCTCGACGAGGTGGAGCGGTGGCTGCGCGGTGAGCTGCGGCCCGCCGTGCGCGGGCACCGGAGCCCGGGGACCGCGTTAGGCAACGGGCTCAAGGTGCTCGCCGAGCGGGTGTTGGGCGGCGAGACGCGGCACTTCGAGGTGCGGTCGGAGACGTTCCGGCCGTAGCGGGGCCGATACGCGAGCGGCGCCGCCCGAATCCTACTCGAGCAACGCCGCGACGTCGTCGCCGAAGAACTGGACGATGTACTTCCGCTGCAGCGGTGTGAGTCGGCGCACGGCCCACACCAGGTAGACCAGGTGTGGCTCGGTTGGCGTCGAGAGCAGCGGCATGTGCGCCTCGACGGTCGTGCGGCTTCCCTTGCGGGTGTTGCAGGTGCTGCACGCGGTGACGCAGTTCTCCCACGTGTTGGCGCCGCCACGGGACAGCGGAGTGACGTGGTCGCGGGTGAGAAACTCGCGCGGGCGCAGCTCGGCTTCGGGGCGGCCGCAGTACTGGCAGGTGCGGCGGTCGCGGCTGAAAAGAAAGACGTTGGTCACCTGCCGGCGGAACTTGCGCGGCACGTGGACGAACTTCTTCAGGCGGATCACCGCGGGGCGCGGCATCGACAGGAGGCCGGCGCGCACGTCGGCGCCGTCCTGCTCGACGATCTCCGCCTTGCCCTCGAGCACGAGGCGCACGGCGCGGCGCATCGGCGTGACGGTGAGCGGCTCGTAGGACGCGTTGAGCGCGAGGCATGCCGGGCCCTTCATGCCGTCCTCCCATGAAGGGCCCCGGCGTGGCTCAGCCTCCGTATGATGCCCAGCCTCCGTGCGGTCGGGACGACCTTCACGATGACCTCCGGCGCGCAAGGCGCCGCGCGGCGCGCGATTCACCATCGCCCCGGCCGCGGGGGCGGCGGCCCGGCGGCGCGGTCGCGCCGGCCGGCTGTTGTACGGCGGCAGCCTCCGCACGGCGGAGATCGCCTGTCTGATGCAAGATAACCGGCGGCGGAAGCTGCTTCCGTGTAGACCGGGCCGGGCGCGGGCGCGTCACCCGTCGTGAGGCGCCGCGCCGGATGTCACACGCCCGCGGTCTCGCGCACCGGAACCGGGGTGAGCCAGTCGTGCGCGTCCGGGTAGCGGCCCGACACGACGCCCATGTAGCGGTCCTGAATGGCGCGCGTGACCGGGCCGGGCCGGCCCTCGCCGACAGGCTGCCGATCCACCGATCGGATGGGCGTGATCTCGGCGGCGGTGCCGGTGAAGAACAGCTCGTCGGCGAGGAGGAGCATCTCGCGCGGGATGCGCCCGGTGCGAACTTCGAGGCCGAGGTCGCGCGCGAGGGTGAGCACGGTGTCGCGCGTGATCCCTTCGAGGATCGCCGAGTCGAGTCCGGTGGTCCAGAGCACGCCGTCGCGGACGAGGAAGAGGTTTTCGCCGCTTCCCTCGCTCACGTGGCCGAAGCTGTCGAGGGCGATCCCCTCGGCGTAGCCGTCGGCGCGTGCCTCCATCAGCGTGAGCTGCGAGTTGAGGTAATTCCCGCCCGCCTTGGCGAGCGTGGGGAGCGTGCCGGGGGCGGGGCGGCGCCAGCTCGAGACGCAGACGTCGACGCCTTCGGTCATCGCGGTCTGGCCGAGGTAAGTGCCCCAGTGCCAGGCGATGAGGAAGGTCTCGACGGGGGCGTTGAGCGGGTTCACGCCCATCTGTTCGCCGGCGCGGACGATGATCGGGCGCAGGTAGCAGGCGCGCAGCTCGTTGGCGGCGACGAGATCGACCGTGCCCTGGACGAGCTCGTCGAGCGACCAGCGCATCGGGATACGGTAGATCTTGGCCGAGTCGAGCAGGCGGCGCGTGTGTTCGCGGAGCCGAAAGACCGCGGGGCCGGACGGCGTCTCGTAGCAGCGGATGCCTTCGAAGACGCTGGAGCCGTAGTGCACGACGTGGCTCATGACGTGGAGCGTGGCCTGCTCCCAGGGGATGAGCTGGCCGTCGCGCCAGATCACGGTGGTGCGGCCGTTGGTGCGGTCGGACACTGGGGTCTCGCGGTGTGAGGTCGTGGGGTGCTGGTTTGCGAAAAGTAGACGAGGGTGGATCGTCGTGCGTGTCGCGACGCGGAGGTTGGTGCGCGGGCGAACGCGGGCGCGGGGCGCTCCGCTCGCTCGGCGACGCACGGCCCATCGGGCGTCGCGATGCGTGGTGGAGTGTGGGCCGCGACGTCGAGGCTCGCTGCGGCCCCGCGTCCGCGTTCGCCCCGAGCGAGGGGCGGCGAGGATGGCGTTAGGCTTCACGGAGCGTCGGTGCGGCTATGGTGGTGAGGAGCGCGGGGCGTGGCGCGGCGGCGAACAGCGTGTCGAGCGGGCCCTCCGCGCTCGCCACCTCCTCGGCCCCGGGCTCCGGCGGCGTGAGCGGAAACGCGCAGAGGTCGGCGCGTTTTCCCACCTCCAGCGAGCCGACCTCGGCGCCGAGCTCGAGAGCGTGGGCGGCACCGAGGGTGAGGAGGCGGACGGCCTCGGCCGGGGTGCGGGTGAGGGCGCGCGCGGCGGTGAGGAGGTCGGTTCGCGCCGCGAGGCAGACGCGGGTTCCGGCGTCGAGCAGTGCGAGAAGAGGGCTCGGCGTTGGTGGCCGATGGGGCGCGTCGTACGCGACGGGGCAGTCGTAGTAGGCGGCAAGCGCCACGTCGCTGTCGTCGAAGAGGGCGGCGCCGGTGAGGAGCGGGCGAGCGACCGCGGCGACGCCGAGCTCGGCGAGGAGGTGGACGGTCGAGTGGGCGCGGCGGACGACGGTGCGGCCGGCCGCGCGATGGCGATCGGCGTGCGGACCCGCGGCGTCGCGAACGTAGGACAGCTCGGCGGCGGTCGCGCTTGCCGCGATCGCGAGTGGGAGGTTCTCGCCTACGGCCCAGGCGCACGCGTCGAGCAGGAGGTCCTCGTCGATGACGTCGATCGGGCCGGGGGCGACACCGGGGCGGACGCGGGGCATGGCGGTTGCCGCCGCGAGCGCGGCGCGCGCACGGTCGATGGCGGTACGCACGGCGGCGAGCGCGGGGGCGCGATCGGCCGGGGTCGGGCCGGTGACGCGGAGGTAGGCGACGGCGCGGAGGCCGGAGGCGATCAGCGCGTCGAGATCGGCGTCGTCCGCGAGGATCGCGGCGACGGTCGTCACGCCCGCCGCGCGGAGCGCGGCGTACGGCGGGGCGGGCGCGATGCTGGCCGCGACGAGGCCGGGGAGGAGGACGGCATCGCCTAACGCATGGACGTCGCCGGTCGGCGCGCCCGCGGCCGGGCCGGCGTAGGCGATGCGCCCGGCATCGTCGACGGCGACGGCGCCGTCGCGGACGGGCGGCGTCGAGACGGGAAACAGCCACCGGGCAGTGTAGAGGCGCATCGGGGTGCGCTGCGCCGCGCGGCGGCCGGCGCGCTTACGCCGCGCCTCGCCGCCCGTGCACGGCGGGATCGTACAGCTCCTCGTCGCGGACGCCGCAGGCGCGCGCCAGCTCGAGCGGCCAGGCCAGGTCGGCGACCTGCTGCACGGCGTGACCGTCGGAGCCTAACGCGAGGCGGACGCCGGCGGCGGCGGCGCGGCGGACGAAGCGCTCGTGCGGGCGGTAGCGGTTGCTGACCTCGAAGGCGATGCCCGCGGCGGCGAGGGCGGCCACGGCGCGCGCCTCGCGCGGTTCGGTCCACAGCTCCTCGAGCGGATATCCGCGGACCGGCAGTGGGAGCAGCGTGGGGTGCGCGAGGATGTCGACGGGCATCTCGGCGGCGAAGCGCTCGAGGTTGGCGACGTGCGCGTCCATGTACGCGTCGAGGTCGAGGCCGTCGGGCCACTGGCGCGCGAACATGTGCAGGCGCGTCCCGTCGGCCAGGTAGATCGCGTGCAGCGAGCCGACGGCGTGCGTGAGGCGCGCCCAGAGCGCGGGCGGAAGCTCACGCCAGAGCGCGTCGTGCCAGCAGAACTCGCCGCTGACGGCGAGCTCGGGGTGGGCGGCGCGCACGGCTTCGAGCGTGGTGAGGTAGCGGCGGAACGCGTCGGCGTCCTTGATCGCGAGCGCGACGTCGCGCGAACAGTGGTCGGCAATGCTCGGCCGGACGCCGCGCTCGCCCGCGACGCCGACGAGCGCGGCAGGCGTGAGCGCGCCGTCCGAGAAGGTCGTGTGCGCGTGGCAGTCGCGCGGACGCCAGTCGGAGGCGGAGGGAGCCCGCGCGGACGCGTCGTCAGGCATTCCGGGTGGCATCGGGCGCGCGGTCACGGGGCGGGGACGGTCGGGCGCGTCCCCGCGGGCGCGGTCGTCGGGATACCGAAGCTGTCCGGCGCGACGCGGCGGCGCCGCGGGCGCGAAACCGGGCGCGCCGCGCCGGCCGAGTCGAACGCAGTCCCCGGCCCGGTGTCGAACGGCACCGTCGGACGCCGTACGGGGCGGGAGCCATCGAGGGGGAACTCGCCGACACCGGCCGTATCGGGCGTCATCGCCGCCGAGTCGCCCGGCGCGCCGTAGTTCTCGCCCGGGACGCAGCTGTCGGTCGGCTCGGCGCCCGCGATGAACAGCTCGGTCGTCACCGGCGCGCCGACGCA
>DASWUT010000019.1:0-4867 GCA_036401455.1 Gemmatirosa sp.
GACTTCCACGGCGCGATGGACGGCTCGTCGAAGTTCGTGAAGGGCGACGCGATCGCGGCGCTGCTCATCACGGGCGTGAACATCATCGGCGGAATCTTCATCGGCGTCGTGCAGCGCGGGATGCCGATCGGTAAGGCGGCCGCGACGTACACGATCCTCACCGTCGGCGACGGGCTCGTCTCGCAGGTGCCCGCGCTCATCACGAGCACCGCGGCCGGCCTGATGGTCACGGCGGCCGGCCAGGAGGAGCGTATCGGCTCGGTGATCACCGGCCAGCTCGGTGCGCATCCCCGCGCGATGTACCTCGCAGCCGGCGTGCTCGGTGCGTTCGCGATCGCGCCCGGCCTGCCCGCGGTGCCGTTCCTCGTGCTCGCCGGCGGAATGGGCGCGTTAGGCCGTGTGGCCGATACGGCGCAGAAGAAGCAGCGCGCGGTGGTCGAGCGCGCCGCGGCGGCCCCGGTCGAGGCGCCACCCCCGCCGCCGGATCCGATGAAGGACCTGCTCCAGCTCGACCCGATCGAGCTCGAAGTCGGCTATGCGCTCATCCCGCTCGTCGACGAGAAGCAGGGCGGCGACCTGCTCGAACGCATCTCGCTCCTGCGCAAGCAGAGCGCGCTGGAGCTGGGCATTCTCATCCCGCCCATCCGCATCCGCGACGACATCCGCCTGCCGAGCAACGAGTACCTCGTCAAGCTCCGCGGCTCGGAGTGCGCGCGCGCGGAGGTCCTGCCGCGCTTCCTCATGGCGCTCGATACCGGCGGCGTGGTGCAGCAGGTGGACGGGATGGACACGATCGACCCGAGCTTCGGCATGCCCGCCAAGTGGATCCCGTCGTCGCGGCGGCAGGAAGCCGAGGGGAACGGCTACGTCGTCGTCGAACCGACGACGGTCGTCGCGACGCACCTGATCGAGGTGCTCAAGGGGAACGCCGCCGAACTGCTCGGCCGGCAGGACGTGCAGGAAATGGTCGAGACGCTCAAGAAGTCGCACCCTGCCCTCGTCGAGGAGGTGGTGCCCAACAAGATCTCGCTCGGCACGCTGCACCGCGTGCTGCAGCGGCTGCTCCGCGAGCGCATCCCGATCCGCGACCTCGTCACGATCCTCGAGGCGCTCGGCGACGCGGCGGACACGACCAAGGACCCCGAGCACCTGACCGAACACGCACGCCGTGCGCTCGCCAACGTGATCGCCCGACTGTTCGCCGATTCGACGGGCGCCGTGCGCGGCGTGACGTTAGGCCCGAAGCTGGAGCAGGCGCTCGCCGCACTGTTCTCGCCGCGCGCGGGGCAGCAGCAGCAGGCGATGGGGCTCCTCACCCCGGACGGGCTCGCCGGGATGCTGCGCGACCTGAACGCGCAGGCCACCGCCGGCTCGATCGACGGACGTCCGCTGCCGCTGATCGTCCCACCCTCGCTACGCGTCGGTGTGCGGCGACTGGTCGAGCCGGTACTCCCCGCACTGCCCGTCGTCTCGCTGGCCGAGCTGCCCGCGCACGTCACGCTGCAAAGCGAAGGGGTGTGGGAGATGGGTGTGTAGGAACGCGCAGCGTAGGGCGCGGCGCGTGCGACCGGTCGCCACATTGCAGGCCAGCCACCGACCGCCGCGCCGCTCCGCCCATGCCGACCCGTCCGCCCGCCCCCCTCGATCCCGACGAGCGCCTCGGCGTCGACGCCGTCCGCGCGCTGCAGCTCGACCGGGTGCGGACCACGCTCCGCCACGCGTACGACCGCGTTCCGCACTACCGGGCAGCCTTCGCATCGGCTGGCATCCACCCTGACGACGTCCGCACGCTCGCCGACGTCGCGCGCGTGCCGTTCACGACCAAGGCCGATCTGCGGGCCGCCTACCCGTTCGGCATGCTCGCCGTGCCGCGCGACCATCTCGCGCGGGTCCACGCGTCGACCGGCACGACGGGCCAGCCGACGATCGTCGGCTATACCGCGGGCGACGTCGAAACGTGGGCCGCGCTCGTCGCGCGCTCGCTACGCGCGGCCGGCGTGCGCCCGGGCGACCTCGTCCACGTCGCCTATGGCTACGGCCTGTTCACCGGCGGCCTCGGGCTGCACTACGGCGCCGAACGCCTCGGCTGCACCGTCGTGCCGGCAGGCGGTGGCCAGACGGAGAAGCAGGTGCGCCTGATCACCGATTTGCGCCCCGACGCGATCTGCGTGACCCCGTCGTACATGCTCGCACTGGGCGAAGAATTCGTACGCCAGGGGCTCGACCCGCGCGCGAGTTCGCTCCGCATCGGCGTCCACGGCGCCGAGCCGTGGTCCGACGCCGTCCGCCGCGAGATCGAGACGCGGTACGCGATCGACGCCGTCGACATCTACGGTCTGTCGGAGGTGATGGGCCCCGGCGTCGCCATGGAGTGCGTCGAGACCAAGGACGGGCCGCACATCTGGGAAGACCATTTCTACCCCGAGATCGTCGACCCCGAGACGGGTGCCGTGCTCCCCGACGGCGCGACGGGCGAACTCGTGCTCACGACCCTCACGCGCGAGGCGATGCCGCTCGTGCGCTATCGCACGCGCGACCTGACCGCGCTGCACGCCGGCACCGCGCGGCCCGGCATGCGCCGCCTCACGCGCATCCGCGCACGCAGCGACGACATGCTCATCGTCCGCGGCGTGAACGTCTTTCCGTCGCAACTCGAAGAGCTGCTGCTCGGCGACGCCCGATGCAGCTCCCACTGGCTCGTCGAACTGCGACGCACGGGCACCCTCGACGAACTGACGCTCGTCGCCGAGCTCGCGCCCGGGTGCGACGACGCCGACGGCGTCGCGACCGCGCTCGCCGCACGCGTGAAGGACGTCGTCGGTGTCAGTGTGCGCGTACGCGCGGTCGCGCCCGGCACGCTCGAGCGCTCGACTGGCAAGGCGCGGCGCGTCGTCGACCTGCGCGCGACGACGTAGGCGGGCGGATCGTCTGGTGGGGCGCCGCGCACGCAGTGCGGCGCGGAACGGGAAGCGTCGGCACGACGGCCGATTTTGCGCGGCCGTCATTCGGTCGTCCTGTGACCGATCTCACTGTGGCACATCGCCGCCGTCGCGCGCGCGCCGTAGCCGCCCTGCGACATCCTCCTGATCCGCCCGCCGTGAGCTACCCCGCCCCCGCCCAACGCGCCGCGAGTTCCGCCCGTTCGGGCGGCGTGCGCGTCGCGCGCGGCGGCGATGCGCTCCCGCGGGTGCTCATCGCCGCCAGCGGCGCCACACGCTGCGGAACGACGGTCGCGAGCGCGCTCGTCGCCGCCACAGCGTCGGCGTTGGGCCGCGAGGTGCTCGTCGTCGACGCCAGTCAGTCTGGCGCGATGCTTCCGCTACTCGGCGCGCCGGCATCGGCCCCGTTCGCAGCGGTGAGCCCCACGCTCACCGTCGCCGCAGCGGACGTCGCGGCGCTCGTGCCCCTGCTCGAGGCGCCGCCCGTCTCGACCGGCGACGCCGTGCTCGTCGACGCCGGCGCACGGCTCGGCAACGTGTTGGGCGCGCTCGCGGCCGCGCTCGCGGCGGGGATCACCCCCGGGCTGCTCGTCGTCACCGGCACCGAGGCCGCGCAGCTCGCGGCCGCGTACGCGCTCATCAAGATCGCCGCGGAGCGCGGCCTCACCGCGGCGACCGAAGTCGTCATCGTCGGCGGCGACGAGGCAGAGGCGCGCGACGCGTTCGCCCTGCTCACCGCCGGGGTCCGCCGCTTCCTCGATCGCCCGCTCGCGCTCGCCGCGCACGTACCCGAGGACCCGTCGCTCGCCGTCGCGCTCTCGGCGGGCATGTCCGTCCACGACGCCGCCGCGGGCTCGCCCGCAGCCCACGCCCTCGCCGATCTGGCGGGTCGTTGGGCGACGTCGGGCCACGCGCCGGCCGCGACCGCGGTGGCGCCTAACGCGGTCGCGGCGCTCGAGCCCCGGCCGCGGCCCGTCGCCGCTCCGCCCCGCCGTCCCGCCGTCCCCGGGCTCACCGGCCCACTCGCTTTCGCCGCCGCACCCGCGCGATGACTTCCGCCGCTCCCACGCCCCGCCCCCGCAACGCCCGCCCGGCGCCCCTCGACTCCGCCGCCGGCGACGAGCCGAACTGGTGGGCCCGGATGGCCGCCGGCGACATCGCCGCGCGCAACCACCTCATCACCGAGCACCTCGGCCTCGTGCACCACGTCGCGCGGCAGATGTCGCGCACGCTCGCCGTAAAGGCCGACTTCGACGAGTTGGTCAGCGCCGGCACGATGGGGCTCATGGCCGCACTCGAAGCGTTCGACCACAGCCGCGGCCTCGCGTTCAGCACGTTTGCCGCGCCGCGCATCCGCGGCTCGATCCTCGATGACCTGCGCCGGCAGGATCACGTGCCGCGCTCGGTTCGCCGCAAGACCCGCGAGATCCACGCCGCGCGCGAGACGCTCATGCGCGTCCTCGGCCGCGCGCCCGAGGATGCCGAGGTCGCCGAGCACCTCGGCGTCGACCTCGCGACGTTGTGGAAGTGGAAGGGCGACATCGAGAGCGCGCACCAGGTGCCGCTCGAACGCGGCCCGAGTGAACGCGACGCCGCCGCGCCGGCGGACGTGCTCGCGCACGAGGAGCAGAAGGGCGGTGTCGAGGACCGCATCAATCACGAGCAGGAGGTCGCTATCCTGCGCGAGGCGATCCTCAAGCTCAAGGAGCAGGAACGCGTCGTCCTCTCGCTCTACTACTTCGAGGAGCTCAAGCTGCACGAGATCGCGACTGTGCTGGAGCTCACCGAGAGCCGCGTCTCGCAGATCCGCAGCAAGGCGTTAGTCAAGCTGCGCGGCCAGCTCGGCCCCCTGCGCGGGGTGCGCGCGGCGTAGCGCGGCGACACGCGACCGGTGGCGCGAGCGGCGCGGCGGGGATTCCCGCCGCGCC
>DASWUT010000020.1:0-5731 GCA_036401455.1 Gemmatirosa sp.
CCGGCGGGACCGACGCGTGAGTCGCCGATCCGCTATAGCCGCGTCAGGCGCGGGCGGGCTGCGGCTCCCCGAAACGACGAAGGGCCGCAGCACCCCACGTGCTTGCAGCCCTTCGCATTGCCCCTCCTGGGATCGAACCAGGACTCTCCTGATCCAGAGTCAGGCGTGTTGCCAGTTACACCAAGGGGCATCACTCTCCGTACCGCTCGGGCACGGCCGATTATTCTACCGGTGCCCGGAAGCCCTCGCAACCCCTCGTACGTGCCCCTCCGCCTGCAAGTCGGCCGCCTCCTCACCCTCTCGCTCCTGGCGACTGCGGCCTGCGCCGGCCCACTGCCGCCGACCCTTCCCACCCCAGCCGCGCGCGCGGCCACCGGCGACCTGTTCACCAGCCTCGCTGCCCGCTTCACGAACGTCGACCGGGCGCCCCGCTTCGACGCGGCGCGCAAGAAGCTCAGCCGGTACGCCCTGTCGCCGTCCGGTGTGTTCGACGACGCGACGGTATGGACCTCGATGGCCCCGGACGGCACGCGCGCGCTCGAGGTCGACGCGGCCGCGGCGCCGAACGGCCAGTACCGTTTCACGCTTCGGCCGGCCGCGCCCGTCCCCGAGCACCTCGGCGACGGCCGCCACACCGTCCGGCTCGCGCGCGCGGCCGATGGATCGTATCAGTGGTACACGAACGTCGAGCAGGACGTTGGCCGCTTTCGGGGAGCGGCGGCGACCGAGCTCCTCGCCGCGGCCCTCGCGCGGCTCGAGCAGCCCGGTCCCACGGTACGCGGCGAGCTCCAGAGTACCTTCCCGCGTACGAGCGCCGCGCTCGGCCGGCTCGTCTCGCTCGACGACGTCGAGACCGCGCCGGCGGGTGATGGTACGACGCGCGTCGAACTTCGCATGACCGTGCGCCCCGACCGACTCCGCGCGGCCGGGCTCGCGGCGTTCGCCGGGTATGTCGACAAGTACGTTGGCGGCACGCGCTGGACGATGGCGCTCGACGACGGACGCGGCGCGCGGTGGGCCGATCTGCGGTCGGCGGGCGGGAAGATGCAGCTCCGGCTCCGCCTGCGCGACGGTGAGTTGCAGACGCTGGACGGCCTGGCGCGGCCCCTGCCCGACAACGTGATCCTGCGAACCGACGTGTTCACCCGCGTCTTGATGTTCGACGTCGGCGCCGAGCAGCTCGCGGGGAATCTCACGTTCGTGCGGGAGCCGCGGGAGCGCGGCTGGTCGATCCGGTGGCGGCAGGCGCCGCGCTGGCACATCCCGCTCGGGATGCGGCACCTCGTCACCGGCGCGCTCGACCGGCCGTTCGCGGGCGCGGGGATGCACACCGACATCGTCCTGCGCGACGCTTCGAACGGCGAGACGCTGCTCGTCCGCCAGTTCGACGTCGCCGTGCAGGAGAGCGCGCTCGTGCGCTGGTTCGGTGGGATCGGCGCGCGGGCGATGGCGGACCTGGACGCCCGCGTCGAGTCCGAGGAGGACCGGGTGTTCGCCGAGGTGTTCCGCGGGCTTCACGACGACGTCGAGGCCGCGTACACGCGTTGAGCGCACGCACCCGCCCATAACGCGCGACGGCCCGCATCCATGGAAGGATGCGGGCCGTCGCGTGCGGGAGCAGTTCGTGCCGCGCACGCCGTCATTGGAACTCTCCGTCCTACCGAACGGCGGCGGGCAACGAACAGGGACGATCGTCGGACGCGCGCGTCACGCACGCGTCGGATGGAGCTGAGGGGGATCGAACCCCTGACCTCTGCAGTGCGATTGCAGCGCTCTCCCAGCTGAGCTACAGCCCCGCGATGCAACAGCTGCCCTGGCCTAGTCGCGCCAGCGCAGCCGTCGTATCCCCTAGCAACTTAGTACGGTACGCGCCCGCGTCAAGCGCCGGCCCCCGGCGGCGTCGGCGTCGGCCGGCGCCATCGGGCCGACCGCCGTCAGACCTGTTCGCGCGCGACCGCTCGGGTGAGCTCGCGGTCGCCCCGCCCATTTGCCAGATCGCCGGTGCGGGCCGCGCGGCTCGCGCGGCTGCGCGACTCGCCCCCTTCGCGGCCGATCGTCGCCATGTGCGTCCGGTCGCGGCTCACCACGATCCCGCCCTTCTGCCCGGCGGTACGCGCCTCGTCCGAACTCCACTCGTGCGCCGTCCCCTTGGCGTGCGCCGCGCGCCCACCCTTGCTCGCGATCTCGCGCTGACGCGCCCGATCCATCGAGGCGAACCCGCGCCGGCTCTTTCCGGCGCCGTTCGACTCGGTCCGCTCTGCGTTGCCGTCCACCGACATGCTCTGGGTCATGCTCGTGATCCTCCGGGCCCTTTGAGATGCTCAGTCGGCCGCCAGCGCCCCCACCGACCTCCGACTCGACGGTTGTAGCAAGTCCGCCGCAGATACTTGCGTAGCAAACTATGGGCCGGAGCCAGTCTCGGCCGGATGCGGCGCGCCATCCCGCGTCCCTGCACGCTCATCCCGCCGTCGTCTGCCCGCCCATCAACGCCAGCACCTCGCCCGTGACGTAGCTCGAGTCCGCCGTCGAGGCGAAATACACGTACGCGGGTGCCATCTCCTCCGGCTGCGCCGGCCGCTGCATCGGCGTCTTCTGCCCGAACTCGGCGACCTTCTCCGCATCGCTGCTCTGCGGGTTGAGCGGCGTCCACACCGGGCCCGGCGCGACGCAGTTCACCCGGATCTTCCGCTCGACGAGGTTCTGGGCGAGCGCCTTCGTGAACGCATGGATCGCCCCCTTCGTCGCCGAATAGTCGAGCAACTCCTTGCTCCCCATCAGCCCGGTCTCGGAGCCGGTGTTGACGATCGCGGCACCCGGCTGCATGTGGCGCAGCGCCGCCCGGGCGAACCGGAAGTACGCGTAGATGTTCGTGTGGAACGTCTTGTCCCACTCCGCGTCGGTGATCTCCTCGAGCGACTTCTTGTCCCTCTGGTGCGCCGCGTTGTTGACGAGGATGTCGAGCTTGCCAAGCTCCTGTACGGTGCGCTCGACCGTGGCGTCGACGAACGTCACGTCCGTCACGTCGCCTGGAATCTGCACGCACCGGCGACCCGCGCCCTCGACGTGCCGCTTCGTCTCGTCGGCGTCGGCCTGCTCCTCGGGCTTGTACACGATCGCGACGTCTGCCCCCTCGCGCGCGAAGAGCACGGCGACCGCACGTCCGATCCCACTGTCGCCGCCGGTGATCAGCGCAGCCTTCCCAGCGAGCTTCCCCGCGGCCCTGTACGTCGGCGCCTCGAACTGCGGCTTCAACTCCAGGTCCCGCTCCTGCCCCGGCTCCTCCATGTGCTGCGCCGGCATCTTGGTCGGGTACTGATCGACGTGCGCCTGCGGATCCACCGATGTGTGCGTAGTCATTTGTTTGGGGTGAGAAGTCCGGCGCGGCGCGGTGCAGAGGCCGGGCCGGCGCGCCTACATTGCGCCGCGATGTCGCTCACCCTTCGCTTCCTCGGCACCGCGGCCAGCCGACCCACGGTCGAGCGCAACGTCGCTTCGGTCGCCGTGACGCGAGAAGGCGAGACGTTCCTCGTCGACTGCGGCGAGGGGACGCAGCGGCAGATGATGCGCTACGGCACTTCGTTCGCCCTCGGCGACATCTTCTTCACCCACACCCACGCCGACCACCTGCTCGGCGTCATCGGCCTCACGCGCACGCTTCAGCTCGGTGGACGCACGGAGCCGCTCCGCCTCTGGGGCCCGCGCGGTGCGGCCCGCACCCTCCGCCAGGTGATCGCCCTCGGCGGCAGCAGCTCCGACCGGCTCGGCTTCCCGATCGACGTCACTGAGGTCGAGCCTGGCACGCCGATCAAGCGCAAGGGGTACGCAGTCGTTCCCTACGCGGTCGAACACGCGGGCGCGGCGGCCGTGGGCTACGCCCTCGTCGAGGAGATTCGCCGCGGACGCTTCAATCCCGACCTCGCCCGCGAACTGGGCGTGCCCGAAGGCCCCGCGTGGGGTCGACTCCATCGCGGCGAAGCGGTGACGCTCGACGACGGTCGCACGATCGACCCGGCCAGCCTCGTCGGCCCAACGCGGCCCGGTCGCACGGTCGTCATCACCGGTGACACGCGCCCGTCCGCGGCGACGGTCGACGCCGCGCAGGGCGCCGATCTACTCGTCCACGAGGCGACGTTCGCCGACGACGAGGCGCCGCGCGCGGTCGAGACGGGCCACTCCACCGCCCGCGAGGCGGCGACGGTCGCGCGCGTCGCGGGCGTGCGCCAACTCGTGCTCACGCACATCTCCGCCCGGTACTCGCGCGACGCGCGCGAGCTCGAGGCCGAAGCGCGCTCGGTGTTCACCGCGACGAGCGCGGCGCGCGACGGTACCGAGATCGAGGTGCGCTTCGCGGACGAGGAGGACGCAGGCGCGGGCTAGGCCGTCGACGTACGCCGTCGCCGCACATGCGAGGTGACGATCGTCCGGCGGCCGTTCACCCCGACTCGAAGCGCGGGATGTTGCTGTCGATCGGCATCGAGCGCCGGAACAGTTCGGCGAGGTCGGCGTCGCCGAGTGCCGCGAGAACCTCGGCGGCGCCGAGTCGGGCGGTGACGTCGCGCGCCTCGGGGCCGGCGCTGACCCACCAGGCGTAGCGGTCGCGGGCGGTCGTGGTACGGTCGGGATGCAGGAAGACGATCATGACGTTGCTCGCGCCCGGCGCGCGCGCGGTCACGGTCCACGTCGCGCCGTCCCCGCCACGGTAGGCGCGGTCCTTCACGCGCTTCGCGCCGCGGATCACGCGGGCACCTCGGGGGCGGCGATGTCGACCGACCACGCACCGCCGATGAGCTGCCGCCCGGCGAAGCCCGCATCGCGAGGGTGCCACCACGCCACCGTCGGCTCGCCGAGCTTCCAACAGAGGTAGGCGGGCACCCCGGCCATCACGGCGGGAAAATCGACGAGCCCGACGTCGAGTCCCTTGCACTCGACGCCGAGCGTGGCGAGGTCGGCGAGGGCAGCCCGCACGTCCTCGGCGAGCTGCGCGGCACGACGCCGGAGCGCGGCCACGTCGGCGCCCGCGGCGCGGACTGCGTCGGCCGGAGGGACGGCATCGACGGCCGCAAGCGCCGCGGCGCTCGCCCGCCAGTCGGCGTGGTCGCGAACGAGGTCGGCGACGACGCGCCGGACGTAGGGGAGCGCGGCGT
This sequence comes from Gemmatirosa sp., assembly GCA_036401455.1. Classification (GTDB taxonomy): domain Bacteria; phylum Gemmatimonadota; class Gemmatimonadetes; order Gemmatimonadales; family Gemmatimonadaceae; genus BPUI01. Next base: position 5,145 of record DASWUT010000020.1, read on the forward strand.
TGGCCGACGCGGGCGTGTAGGTGGGCGGCATGGGCGTACGGAAACGTTAGGCGTGCGTCGCGCGCGCGTCGAGCGGGCCGGTCGCGTCGCGCGTGCCGTCCCCGCGCGCGCCGTGGTCCGCGCCGAGGTCCGCGCCGGAGTCCGGCGGCCGGCCGTCCTCCGTGGCGTCCACGGGCTCACCGCGCTGCCGGCGGGCCTCGGCGTCGCGCTCCTCGAGCCGGCGGCGGCGGCGGGCGGCGGCCGCCGCGGCGCGACGCCGCTCGTCGGGCGTTTCGGGCGCGAGTGGCGGCACCTCGATCGGCCGGCCGTTGCGGTCGACGGCGACGAAGGTGAGGTAGCACGAGTTCGTGTGGCGACGCCGGCCGCTCGTCAGCTCCTCGGCCTCGACGCGCACGCCCACCTCGACCGAGGTACGGCCGGCGTAGTTGACGCTCGCCTTCATCACGACGAGGTCCCCGACGTGGATCGGCTCGCGGAAGTCGACGCGGTCGATGCTCACGGTCACGCACGCGGCGCGCGCGTGACGAAACGCGGCGACGGCGGCCGCCTTGTCCATCATCGACAGAATGACGCCCCCAAACACGTGG
>DASWUT010000021.1:0-16711 GCA_036401455.1 Gemmatirosa sp.
TGGCGTGATCCAGGTCAGCGAGGAGGACGCCTTCGAGATGTCCCGCCGCTGCGCACGTGAGGAGGGGATCTTCGTCGGCGCGTCGAGCGGAGCGTCGCTCGCCGCCGTCGCGCAGAAGCTGCCCGAGCTCCCTGAGGGCAGTCGCGTGCTCACCTTCTGCTACGACACCGGCGAGCGCTACCTCAGCGTGGACGGGCTCTTCCCGGCGCCGTCCGCGGCGTGACGCGGCCGTGCGTCGCGCCCGGCCGACCGTCGCGTCAGGCCGGCGCGGCACGGGCGTGCGGATCCCGGCCCAGCGGGTCGCGGTCTCGCGGGTCGCGGTCTCGCGGGTCGCGGTCTCGCGGGTCGCGGTCTCGCAGGTCGCGGGACCAGTCGACGTGGCCGCGCACCGCGAGCGCGAGAAACACCGCGTACAGCACGGCGAACGCGTACAGCCCCTTGTATGCGAGCAGCGGTACGTAGACCACGTCGACGGCGATCCAGAGCGCCCAGTTTTCGACGAGCTTGCGCGTCATCATCCACTGCGCGACGAGACTGATCGCGGTGAGCGTCGCGTCGACCCACGGAACCCAGGCGCGGTTGTGTTGCAGGACGTCGGTATAGCGCGTGGTCAGCGTGCCGAGGGCGAGCGCGCCGGCGACGCCGAGCACGGCGAGGAGCGGGAGGCGGCGCGCGGGCGTGCGCGATACGGGGAGCTCGGTGCGGTTCGCGCCGCCGTAGAGCCACTCGTACCACCCGTAGACGCTGAGGGCGAAGTAGACGAACTGCAGCCCCGTGTCCGAGTAGAGCCGGGTGCGGTAGTAGACGATCGCCGACAGAAGGACGTTGACGATCGCCGTCGGCCAGCTCCAGATGTTCTGCCGGGCCGAGAGCCACACGCTCACCGCGCCGAACAGCGAGGCGACGATCTCGAGTGGAGAGATCCCGAACATCGTCGCGGCGCCTAACGGCCGAGCCGTGCGGCCATGGCGGCGGCGAGGGCGCGGGCGACGGGGCCTGGCGTGCCGTCCCCGACCGGTGCGCCGTCCAGGCGGACGACGGGCATCACGTCCGCCGTCGTGCTCGCGACGAAGACCTCGTCCGCTGCGCGCAGCTCCGTCTCGGTGACGGCCTCCTCGCGGGCGGCGACGCCGTGCGTGGCGGCGAGCTCCAGCACCACCGCGCGCGTGACGCTCGGAAGGATGTGCGGGCCTAACGGGTGCGTGCGGAGCACGCCGCCGACGACGGCGAACGCGGCCGAGTGCGACGCTTCGGTGAGCACGCCGTCGCGCAGGAGCAGGGCCTCGAACGCGCCCGCGGCCACCGCGGCCTGCTTCGCCATCACGTTGGGCAGCAGGTTGACCGTCTTGAGGTCGCAGCGCGCCCAGCGCAGGTCGGGGTAGGTGATGGTGGTCGCGCCGCCCACCCGCAGCGCGTCGGGCGGCTCGAGGCGCTGGGCGAAGGCGTACAGCGTGGGCGGCGTCTCGGCCGCCGGGTAGGCGTGGGCGCGTGACGCCGCGCCACGCGTGAGCTGCGCGTAACAGAGCGCCTCGCCGTCGCCGAGTGCGTTGGCGTCGAGCAGGCGCGCCCACGCCTCGTGCACGCAGGCCGCGCCGCCCACGCGGTCGAGCGCGAGGGCGAGCGAGGCGGCGCCCTGCGTGAGGCGCGCGAGGTGGCGGTCGAGGTCGACCATCCGTCCGCGGACCGCACGGACGACCTCGTACACGCCGTCGCCGAAGAGGAAGCCGCGGTCGTCGGGCGAGATGCGGGCCCGCGATTTGGGCAGCAGCTCGCCGCCGAGGAAGACGATCGGGTCGCCGGGGGCGATGGTAGGCACGGCCGGCAAGTGTAGCGTGCCTGCGGAGCGCCGCCAGCGCGGCGCTGGCGGCCCCGCGGCGTCTCAGGGCATCGCGCCCGCCGTCCGTGCCGTGGAGAACGTCACCGGCATGCCGAGGTTGCGCGCCGCGAACGCCCAGACGTCCGCCTGTTCGGCAATCGCCTTGTCGAGTGGCCGATAGCCGTGGCTGCCCTGAGCTTCGATGCGGATGAGCACCGGGTGGTCGCAGCCGGGCGCCGAGGTTTGCGCGGCCTGCAGCGCGCTCGCCCACTTGAAGGAGTGGCCGGGCACGACGCGGTCGTCGTGGTCGGCCGTGGTCGTGAGCGTGGCCGGGTAGCAGGTGCCGGGCTTGAGGTTGTGCAGCGGCGAGTACTTCGCGAGGTAGGCGAACTGCGCCGGGTCGTCGCTCGATCCGTACTCCGGCACCCAGAAGACGCCGGCCGAGAACTTCTGGTAGCGAAGCATGTCCATCACGCCGACCGCGGGGAGCGCGACGGCGAAGAGGTCGGGGCGCTGCGTCATCGCCGCGCCGACGAGCAGGCCGCCGTTGGACGCGCCGCGGATCGCGAGCCGGGCGGGCGAGGTGATCTTCTGATCGACGAGGTACTGGGCGGCCGCGAGGTAATCGTCGAACACGTTCTGCTTGCGCGCGAGCTTGCCGGCCTGGTGCCACGCCTCGCCGTACTCGCCGCCACCGCGGAGGTTGGGCACGGCGTAGACGCCGCCCATCTCGAGCCACACCGCCGTCGAGGCAGAGAACGCGGGTGTCACCGAGATGTTGAACCCGCCGTAGGCGTAGACGAGCGTCGGGTTCTGTCCGTCGCGCGCCATGCCCTTGCGGTGCGTGACGAACATCGGCACGCGAGTGCCGTCCTTCGACGGGTAGAAGACCTGTTCGGTTTCGTAGCGGGACGCGTCGAACGGCACGTCGGGCGCGAAGAACGTGCTCTGCGTGCCCGTGCGCACGTCGTAGCGATACACGCTGGCCGGCGTGAGGTAGGACGTGAAGGCGTAGAACAGCTCGGGCGAGTCCTCGCGCCCGGAGATCCCGGCGACGACGCCGACGCCGGGGAGGGGAAGGGTGGCGACCTGCCGGCCGTCGAGCTCGTGCACGGTGACCACGCTCTTCACGTCGGCGAGGTAGTCGGCGACGAGCCGTCCGCCGACGAGGTGCGCACCCTGCAGCGCGTTAGGCCCTTCGGGGATGATGGTCTTCCATGCCGCGCGCGCCGGATGGGTGAGGTCGACCGCGACGACGCGGTAGCGGGGCGCGTCGAGGTTGGTGAGAACGTAGGCGGTATGGCCGACGACGCCGATCGGGGTGAAGCTCGCCTCCATGCTGACGTCGACGGGGGCGAGTGGGGCGGCGACGCGTGGCGCGTGCGGATCGCCGAGGTCGGCGACGTAGAGATGGTTCTCGGGGTCGGTGCCGCGGCCGACGGTGGCGAACAGCCAGCGCCCGTCCTCGGTGACGTGGGCGCCGACGCCCCACGTCGGCTCCGCGGGGTAGCGGAACACAGCGACGTCGGTGGCCTGGGGCGTGCCGAGGCGGTGGTAGTAGATGGCAGGGTCGCGCGACGCACCGGCGAGCGAGTGGGCGGACAGGGCCGCCGCGCCCGTCGTCTGACCGCCCGTGGTCTGACCGCTCGTCGTCTGGCCACCGTTAGGCGCGGCCGGCTCGGGGTAGCGCGTGTAGAAGAAGCCCTGCCCGTCCTTCGTCCAGCTCACGCCGCTGTAGCGAATCCAGCGGACGACGTCGTCGGTATCGTGGCCGTCGGCGAGGCGCCGGACGTGCACGGTGCGCCAGTCGGCGCCGCCCTCCGAGAGCCCGTACGCGACGTAGGTCCCGGTCGGGTCGGGAACGAACATCGAGAGCGACGTCGAGCCGTCCTGCGAGATCACGTTGGGATCGAGGACGAGCGACGCGCGCTCGGCGGCCCCGCGTGCGTCTCCGAGCGCGGCGTAGAAGGGCGACTGCTTCTGGAGACCGGTGTTCTTCGTAAAGAAGAGCCGTCCGCCCTCGCGTGCGGGGAGGGATACCCGCGGGTAGTTCCACAGCGCCGTGAGGCGGTCGCGAATGGCGTCGCGCCCGGGGGTAGCGGCGAGGTAGGCGTCCGTGACGCGGTTCTGCGCGACGACCCACGCCTTCGTGTCCGGGGCGTCGAGGTCCTCGAGCCAGCGGTAGGGGTCGGCGATGCGGGTGCCGTGGTAGTCGTCGACCTGGGGGCCGGTGTTGGTCGTCGGGTACTGCACGCGGGTGGCGCTCGGCGTGGTGGGGCGGACGGGGGCGGGCTGGGCCGCGACCGGCGAAGCTGCGGCGGAGGTAACTGCGCAGACGGTGCAGATCGCGGCAATCGCGCGAAGAGAGGGACGCATGAGCGGTGGGCTTCGCAAGCGGTCAGCGGCGGAGGGGCGAGACTCCGGGCGAAAACTACGTCGGCCTGACGGCGCGCGTGAACATATGAAGTCCGGGCGTCGCGGTCGCCGGGCACGCGGACGTCATCCTGACGGCGCACTTCGCGGATCTCGTGCACGACCGGATTGGGATGCGTCAGCTGCCGCGCCGGCCACACGGCTACTGCCGCGCGACCGCCCCCGAACGCCAGCGCGCGACCAGCGCGTCACTCGCGGCCCACAACCGCTCGCCCGCTGTATCGTCCAGCCCCTGTGGCGCGGGCTGCGCGGGCGCTTCGTGCGCCCAGTACCCGCCCGTCGTTCGCCCGGCTTCCGCGCTCGTCGCGACCACGACCGACGTCGCCGCGCCGCGCTCCGTGCTGATCCCGCCGTTCGACCCGAACCCGTCGCGCAGCAGCTTGGTCTTCACCACACCGGGGTGCAACGCGTGCGACACGACGACCTGCGCGTCGGTGCGCCGCGCGAGCGCGCGGGCGAAGAGCACGTTCGCGAGCTTCGAGTCCGCGTATGCCGCGCTCCCCGAGTAGCGCCGTTCGGCCTGCAGGTCGTCGAAGGCGATCCGGCCCCGCGCATGCAATTCCGACGCGACCGTCGCGACGCGGGCCGGGCCCGCGCCGGTCGTGCCTGTGCCGGCCGACCCCGCGTCGCCACGCGCGTGGCCGGTCGCCTCCAGGAGCGGCAGCAGCTCGACGGTGAGCAGGAAGTGCGCGAGGTGGTTGACCGCGAACGTCAGCTCGTAGCCATCGGCCGAGACGTGCCGCGCGCCGCCGCGGAAGGCGACGCCCGCGTTGTTCACGAGCACGTCGAGCCGCGGTGCCGTGTCGCGAAGTTCTGCCGCGAGCCGCGCGACGTCTGCGAGGCGGGCGAGGTCGGCGATGGCCGGGCGCGCCTGGCCGCCCGCGGCGCGAATCGCGTCGGCGACGGCGGTCGCGCGCGACGCATCGCGGCCGTGGACGAGGACCGTGTACCCGCGGCGTGCGAGCTCGGCGGCCGTCGCGCGACCGATGCCGTCGGTGGCACCGGTGACGAGGGCGATGGGCGAACGGGGGTCGGTGCGCGTTGGTGGGCTCGACATGCCGGCGCGCCGAGGCGAGGATCGGGCCGGCGCGCGCGCGACGCGCCGCGGCGAACACAAGTGCCGGTGCGGGTTATAGTTAGCCAATCATGACCGCCGCCGTCCTGCCCTCCGCCGCTCCCGACGACACTCTCCGCGTCGCCGCCGAGGCCGCCCGCCGCCGCACCTTCGCGATCATCTCGCACCCGGACGCGGGCAAGACCACGCTCACCGAGAAGCTCCTCCTCTACGGCGGTGCCATCCACCTCGCCGGCTCCGTGAAGGCGCGCCGCGCCGCGCGCCACGCGACCTCGGACTGGATGAAGCTCGAGCAGGAACGCGGCATCTCCGTGACCTCCAGCGTGCTGCAGTTCGACTGGCAGGGCTACAAGGTCAACCTGCTCGACACGCCGGGCCACGCCGACTTCTCCGAGGACACCTACCGCACGCTCATCGCCGCCGACTCGGCCGTCATGCTCCTCGACAACCGCCGCGGGGTGGAGGAGCGCACGCGGCAGCTGTTCGAGGTCTGCCACAAGCGCAAGACGCCGGTGTTCACGTTCGTGAACAAGTGCGACCGGCCGGGGATGGATCCCCTGCAGCTGCTCGACGACGTCGAGAAGGATCTGCGCATCACGCTCGCCCCGGTGACGTGGCCGATCGTCGACGGCGACAAGTTCGTCGGCGTCTACGACCGCCTCACCGGGCACGTGCTGCTCTTCGAGCGCGGCGAGCACCACGGCGCCACCGAGGTCGCGACGATCGAGGGCGGGCTCGATTCGGCCGAGGTCGCGGCGCACTGCTCGCCGTACGCGCTCGACAAGCTGCGCGAGGACCTCGAACTGCTCGACGTCGGGTTAGGCAGCTTCGACCGCGACGCGTTCATGGCGGGCACGCTCTCGCCGACGTTCTTCGGGTCGGCGCTGACCAACTTCGGCGTCGAACCGTTCCTGCGCGAGTTCGTCGAGCTCGCGCCGGGGCCGGGCGCGCGCGAGATGACCGACGGCGTGGTCGAGCCGGGCGACCCGGACTTCGCCGGCTTCGTCTTCAAGATCCAGGCGAACATGGACCCCAAGCACCGCGACCGCATGGCGTTCGTGCGCGTCGTCGCGGGGCGCTACGCGGCCGGGATGGAAGTCACGCTCGCGCGCACGGGCAAGCCGATCCGGCTGTCGGCGCCGCAGAGCGTGATGGCGCGCGAGCGCCAGGCGATCGACGAGGCGTGGCCGGGCGACGTGGTCGGCATCGTCGACAAGGGCACGCTCCGCATCGGCGACACGCTGCTGGGCGAGGCACCGTCCAAGCAGATGCTGGCCAACGGCGCGCCCGCCTTCCGCGACATCCCGCGTTTCCCGCCCGAGACCTTCGTCCGCGTGCTCTCCGCCGACCCGATGCGGCGCAAGCAGCTCGACACGGGACTCAAGCAGCTATCGGAAGAAGGCGCAGCACAGGTCTTCTTTACCGAACAGGACGCGCGCCTCGGCTCGGGCCCGTCGCCGATCGTCGGCGCGATCGGGCAGCTGCAGTTCGACGTCATGGCGTTCCGGCTCGAGAGCGAGTACGGTGCGCCTGCCAAGATCGAGCCGTTAGGCTACGGCCATCCGCGCTGGGTCACGGGCGACAAGAAGGCGGTCGAGCGCGCGGGCAGCGTGCACGGGCGCCTGCTGGTCTACGACAACAAGGGGAACCCCCTGCTGCTCTTCGAGAACCGCTGGGCGATGCGCTCGGCGGTCGAGAAGGAGAGCGCGCTCACGTTCCACGAGGCGGCGCCGTAAGCGGCGTACGTCACGCGCCGAGCAGTTCTTCCAACGCGTAGCGCGTCTTGACCGGGATACGCGCCGGGGGAAAGTACCGTTCCACGATCGCGAGCGCGTCGGACGAGCGTTCCAACTGCAGGTAGCGCAAGAGGAATCGCACGTCGTCCTCGTCGTGGAACTCCGGCCCAAGCCGGAACGCCACGCACTTCATGGCGAGCAGGTACTCGGCAGAGGCGACGAATACCTTGAGGTGCGCAAGTTCGAGCCACGGTACGAACTCGCCGCGCGGGCTCAGGTAGCCCTTTACCGCGTCGTTGAGCCATCCCTCGTCGACGCCCGTGTCCTCCGCGACGAGTCGCGCCAGCCGGCGCACGACGTCCGTCGGCACGAACACCGCGTCGACGTCGTTGGTCGCCGGTCGCGCCGCGAACGCGAGCGTCATCACGGCGCCGCCGACGAGGTACACCTCGCCGGTCACGTCCTCGCGCGCCAGCCGCTCGTCGAGGCGCGCGAAGAGGGTGCGGATGCGCTCGGCCGAGAGCATGGACCTACACGCGCTCGTCGAACGACGCGTCGACGAACAGGTTGCGGCGGCGCATCGCGACCGGCGCTCGCGTCAGCAGATGCAGCCGCACGCTCGCCAGCTCGGAACCGAAGCTCGGTGCCGTGGCCGTGGGGACCGCGGCCGTCCACGGCGGCGGCGCGTGTCCCCGGCGTTCGCACGCCAGTTCGATCGCGCCAGCGAGGTGGTTGAGCGTGTCCGGGTCGAGCGGCGCACGTGGTTGGGCGTGCACGGCCTCGCGAAATGCGTCGGGCGGCAGCGAGCGCAGATAGTCCGCCAGCTCGGCCATCCGGAACCGCCGGTCGGCGGTCTCGGTCAGCGCGCCCACGAGCGCCTGGAAGTGGGCCGCCGGATCCGTGCTCGCGCGGGCCGGCGGTGCCGGCGGGAGGACGCGGCGCGACATGTCGGGCAAACTACGGGGCGCCCGGCTCGTGCGCAGCCACAGCGGCTACCGTGCGTTGACACTTTTGCACCTCGCGCGCCGTCGGGGGTACCACGTCCATGCTCCGCTCCGTCGTCATCCTCTTCCGCCTGCTCCCGCTCGTCCTCTCGTTCGCGCGCGACCACCGCCGGTGGCTCGTCGCGGGCGGGCCAGTGGCGCGCACGCGCGACTTCCACGCGCGCCGGGCCGAACGGATGGTCGCGACGATCGGCGCGCTCGGGCCCGCGTTCGTCAAGCTCGCGCAGGTGCTCGCCGCGCGCGCGGATCTCGTGCCCGAGCCGTACCTGTCGACGTTAGGCAAGCTGCACGACCGGGTGCCCCCGGTGCCCGCCGCCGTCGTCCGCCGGACGATCGAGGCCGCCTACGGGCGCCCCGTCGAGGAGATGTTTCGCGCCTTCGACTGGACGCCGCTCGCCGCGGCGTCGCTCGGGCAGGTGCACCGCGCGGAGGTTGCGGGGCAGCAGGTCGTCGTCAAGGTGCTGCGCCCCGGCGTCGAGCGCACCGTGCCGCGCGACCTCGCGCTCGCCGGGCTGATGCTGGGCGTGGCCGAGCGGCGGTGGGGGCGCACGGGCGCCGCGGCCGGACACCTGCGTGGCGTGCGCGCGGCGGTCGACGAGTTCGCGCGGCGTGTGGGCGAGGAGATGGATTTCCGCCACGAGGCCGCCAACGCGGTCGAGATGCGCGAGCGGTTCGCCGGGCGCGCGGGGGTGGCGATTCCACAGGTCTGGCCCGATCTCGTGCGGGAGCGCGTGCTCGTGCTGGAGTACATGCCGGGCGCGCGCATCGACGCGTTGCAGGCCCGGGTCGCCGCGGGCACGCTCGACGCGCAGGCGCTCGTGCGGCGCGTGATCGCGCTGTACATGCGCATGATGCTCGTCGACGGTTTCTTCCACGCCGACCCGCACCCGGGCAATCTGCTCGTTCAGGACGACGGCACGCTCGTCGTGCTCGACTTCGGTATGGTGGTGCGCGTCGAAAAGCGGCTGCGACGCACGCTCGCGCGCACCGCGTTCGCCGGGATCCAGCGTGACGCGCCCGCGCTCGTCGACGGCTTCTTTGCGTTAGGCCTGTTCGAGCCCGGCGCCGACCGCGCGACCGCGGAGTCGCTCGTCGCCGCGCTGCTCGAGATCGCCCACGCGGCCGACACGTCGAGCGTCGACCGGATGCAGCTCGTCGCCGACCGGGTGCTCGCCACGCTCTACGAGTTCCCGGTCACGCTGCCGGCGGACCTCGTCTACTTCGCCCGGACGACCGCGCTCATCGAGGGGCTCGGCGTCCGCTACGACGCGCACTTCAACGCGGTGACGTTCGCCGCGCCGGTCGCGCTCGAGCTGCGGCGCGAGATCATGGACTCGCTGCGCGAGCCTGGTGAGGCCGACCCGATCCCCGGCTGGCCCGCGCTGCTCGAGGGCGCGCTCGGGCGCGCGGCGGAGGAGGTGACGACCGCGGTGGCGGGCGCGGTCCGGCGCGCGAGTCGTGGACTCGTCGCGGTGTTCGGCCGGCTCGTCACCGATGTCGCGGAGCTGGCCGAGGGAGTGCTCGATCCCGCGGCCGCCCCGAGCACGACCGCCACCGGCCCGACGATCGTCGTGCCGGCCGAGACGCCGGTCACCGCGCCAGCTGGCCCGCGCGTGGTCGCGCGCGTATAGTCGCTCCTGTACCCGAACCTCTCTCCTGCTCATGACGCGTCTTCTCGCTCGTCCCAGCCTCGTTCTCGCCTGCGCCGTCGCCGCGCCGCTCGCCGTTACACCGTTTGCCGCGCATGCGCAGAACGCGACGCCAACCACCGCATCGACCACCGCGGCCAAGCCCCCCAACATGTCCGGCACGTGGGAGCTGAACGTCGCGAAGAGCACCTTCGGCCCGCAGGGCGCGCCGACGAAGGCGACGATGACGCTGACGCAAGTCGGCGACAAGATCACGACGACCCAGGCGATGGAGTCGGCGATGGGGAACGCGACCAACACGATGCACCACACGATCGGCGTGGCGACCACGGACACGGTCAACGGCGGCGGTCAGCAGATGCCGTTCACGTCGACCGCGCGCTGGGACGGAACGACGCTCGTCGTCGAGGGCAAGGCGACGATGCAGGGCACCGACATCCCGGTCGTCAGCCGCTACACCCTCTCGCCCGACGGCAAGCAACTCGTCGTCGATCAGGTGGTCACGACGCCGATGGGCGAGCTGCCGTCACACTTCGTCTACGACAAGAAGAGCTGACCCATCCAACGGGGCGCCTAACCGAGCGCGCCCCGGCGTTCCCCTGCCGCCCTACCCCGCCGCGGCCGTCGTGCGGCGGGCCTTGGGGCTCGGTTTCGGGGTCGCCGACGCGGGCGCACGGTCGGCGGGCTTCTGCTCCGCTGCCTTCTCCGCGCCCGGTGGGAGTGACACCGCGCGGATCACGCGCGCGCTGTCGATCGCATCCAGCTTCGGGAACTGCGCCGCGAGGTACGCGTTCCCCTCGGCCGCGATCCGGTCCTGGTCCGGACCGCGCCCAGCCGGTGCGCCCTCGCCGTAGCCGCCGTAGAGCGAATCGACCGACTCCATCCCCAGCACCACGCGGCCTAACGGTGCGAAGCCCAGCTTGTCGAGCCGCTGGTTGCTGGCGAGGTTGACGAACAGCTGCGTCGTGCGCGTGTTGGGGCCCGCGGTGGCGAAGGCGACGAAGCCGCGCATGTTCGTGCGGCGCACGGGGTCGTCGCGGATCGTGCGCGTCTCCCACACCTTGTTGACGCGCGGGTCGCCCGGCGCGCCCCACTGCACGGCGAACCGCGGCAGCACGCGGAAGAAGCGTGCGCCGTCGTAGAAGTCGTTCGTCACGAGGTAGAACAGCCGGTCCGCGCCGCGCGGGGCCCACCCACGCACGACGCGCACGACGAACGGCCCACGCGTCGTCGAGAACCGCACGTCGAACGTGTCGGGCGCGGCGCGCCGCTCGAGCGTCGTATCGGGGTCGAGCAGCAGGTTGCGCCGTGCGGCGACCGGACTCGCCTCGTCCACGCGCGGGTTGTGCGAGCAGCCAGCGGCGACACAGGTGACCGCGAGCGCGCCGAGGACGAACGGAGACCCGCGGCGACCGCGGGCGGACGACTGGTGCGTGGGTGACATCATCACGTGCATGGTGCGTTCTACCCCGCCGGCACGGCGAAGGACATCCACAACATTGCACGCGGGTGATCGGCGGCACAGCCCCGCGATGGCAGCACGAGGGCTACAGCACCCGCACGCACGACGTCGTCAGAGCAGCAACAGCCCCGCTCGCGCGGCAGTGACGACCGCCTCCGCGCGCGTGCCGGCGTGCAGCTTCGTGAACAGCGCCGCGACGTGCGTCTTCACGGTGTGCTCGCTGATCCCGAGCCGGAAGGCGATCTGCTTGTTGGCGAGCCCCTCGGCTACCAGGGCGAGCACGTCCCGCTCGCGACCGCTGAGCGGCGCGACGGCCGCTGCCGCCCCCGCGGCGTCCGCGCTCCCCGGCGGCTCGTCGGTCGCGAGCACGCCCGCTGCGTCGTCTGCGGGGAAGCTGACGAGGCCGGCCGCGGCCGCGGCGACGGCCGCGGTGAGCGTCTCGGACGCGATCCCGTTGGGCAGTACGGCGCGAGCGCCTGCGCGAAGCGCGGCAGCCGCGTCGCGCGGTGCGAGGTCCGCGATCACGACGAGGGCGGGCGCGCTCGACGGTGCCGCGTCGCCATAGATGCCGCTACCCAGGTCGACGAAACCCGTACCGAGCGTCGTCACGACGTCGAGCGCCGACGCGGGCGCCCAGACGACCACGTCCGCCCCCGCGCCCGCCGCGCGCTCGAGCGGTGCCTCCGCCCGCGCATCGCCCGGATCGTAGGGCGGCGCGACGAGCACCACGCTCCCCGATTCGGCGAGCAGCGCGTCGAGTCCGGCGCGCACGACCGGCGAGGCGGCGAGCACCGCGACGCGCGTCGTCATCCGCGCGCCGGGATCGGATCCGCGCGCTCGTCAGCAGGCTCCGCGCGCCTCACGCCGCGGACCGCGTGGAACGCGGCAACGGACCGGCCGCCGCGACCAACGCCTCGACCTCGCGCACCGAGACCGCCACACCGAGCCCGCCGACGACCATCGTGTTGATCCCCACCACGCGGCCGGTTGCCTCGGCGAGCGGGCCACCGGAATTGCCGGGAAGCAGGCGCACGTCGGCGCGGATGAGCGAGGCACCCGCGCGCGCCCATGATCCGCGCGCGGACCCGCGCTCCGTGCCAACGCCATGCACGATTCCCACCGCCAGCGCGTTGGCGACGCCAAGCGGGTGGCCGAACGCGAGCACGACCTGTCCCGGCCGCAGCGCGCCCGGGTCGCCGACCGGGGCAGGGGTGAGGCCGTCGACGTCGGCCTGCAACAGCGCGAGGTCACGTCGCGGGTCGCGCGCGACGAGCCGGGCCGCGACCTGCCGGCCGTCGGGGAGAACCAGCGCGACGTGGTCGGCACGCGCGACGTGCGCGTTGGTCACGACGAGGCCGTCGGCGCGCCAGACCACGCCCGAGCCGTGGCCGGCGATCGGGCCGGTGGCGCGCGCGCGGCCGTGCGGCGCGCCGACGAGCACCGCGACCGTGGATGCGCGCAGCCGCTCGGTTGCGGCGGCGAGGTCGTGCGCGAGCGCGGGAGAGGTGGTGAGAGCGGCGAGCGACATGAGCGGATGATCCCGGAAGATGCCGGCCGTCAGCGGCGGGCGGGGGCGTCGCCGATCGTGACCGGCACCGTCCGCAGCTCGCCCGCGCGGAGGATGCGCGCATCGACCTGCTGGCCGACCGTATCGCCGCCGAGCGCGGCGAGCACGTCGTCGACGTCGAGCGTGGGGCGGGCGCCGAGCGCGACGAGCACGTCACCGAGCAGCAGGCCGCCCTGTTCGGCCGGGGCGCCGGGTTCGAGTGCGACGAGCATGAGCGCCGTCTGCTGTCCGCCGAGCTGTGCCTGCACCGCATCGGGAAGGCGGACCGGCTGCGTGCCGATGCCGAGGTAGCCGCGGCGGACGCGACCGCCGGCGAGCAGTTGGTCGACGACGCGGTCGACGGTCGCGGCCGGGATCGTGACCGCGGCTGCGCGGGCGAGGGCGGAGGTGTTGACGCCGAGCACGCGCCCCGCGGCGTCGGCGAGTGGACCGCCGGAGAAGCCGTCGTAGACCGACACGTCGAGGCGGACGAACTGATCGATCTCGCCGCCGTGCCACGTGCGCCACGCCGGCCCGACGGCCGACACGACGCCGAGGGCGGCGGTGACGGCGTCGCCTGGGCGGCCGAGGGCGAGGCCGAGCTGGCCGACGCGGAGTGGCTCGCGGGCGACCGTCGCCGGCGTGCCCGTCTCACCGTCGAGGCGGAGCACGACGAGGTCGGTGCCCGGGTCGCGGCCGACGACCGTGGCGCGCGCGGTCGCACCGCCATCGAGCGTGATGCGCACGTCGTCGTCCTTGTGCACCGTGTGGTGCGTCGCGACGACGAGGGCGGGGCGCCAGAGAATGCCCGAGGCCGGGATGCGCCGGCGGGCGTGGACAGCGACGGTCGCACGCCCGGCCGTTTCGGCGGCGGCGGCGAGGTCGGTCGAGAGCGTTTCGAGGAGTGTTGGCATGCCCGTACGATCGGTTGCGCCGTCGGGCGCGGCCATCGGCCGAACGGGTGACCGGCGGGTCGGGCGTTTGGGTGGTAACGTTGAGCATGACTGCCCCAGCCATTCCCGCCCCGGCGGCCGGCGCGCCCGCGGCCGGCGCCGTCCCCAAGAAGAAGCCTGTCGACACGAAGGCTGCCTGGCGCGAGGCGCGCGCCCTCATGTGGCAGCACCGCCGCGCGCTCGGCGTCGGCGCCGTGCTGATGATCGTGAGCCGCCTCGCGGGGTTCGTGCTCCCGCTGTCGTCCAAGTACCTCATCGACGACGTCATCACGAAGGGGCGCCACAGCCTGCTCTGGCCGCTCGCGCTCGGGGCGACGCTCGCGACCGTCGTGCAGGCGGTGACGGGGTTCGCGCTGTCGCCGGTGATCTCGGTCGCCGCGCAGCGTGCGATCAGCGACATGCGGCGGCGCGTGCTCAACCACATCACGCGGCTCCCGGTGCGCTATTTCGACGAGCACCAGACGGGCGTGCTCATTTCGCGCGTGATGAACGACGCCGAGGGGATTCGCAACCTCGTCGGCACGGGACTCGTGCAGCTCGTCGGCGGGGTGTTCACGGCGGTGCTCGCGCTCGGCGTGCTCGTCTGGCTCAACTGGCTCATGACGCTCATCATCGTCGTCATCCTCGCCCTGTTCGCGTGGGGGATGGCGACCGCGTTCGGGCGGCTGCGGCCGATCTTCCGCGAGCGCGGCAAGATCACCGCCGACGTGACCGGGCGACTGAACGAGACGTTGGGCGGCATCCGGGTCGTGAAGGCGTACGGCACCGAACGGCGCGAGCAGGCCGTGTTCGGCAAGGGCGTCAACCGCCTGTTCCGCAACATCGCGAGCAGCATCACCGGCGTGAGCGCGACGACGAGCGCGGGCACGGTCGTCGTCGGACTCGTCGGGCTGCTGATCCTCGCGGTCGGCGGCCCGGCCGTGATCGCGGGCCGGATGACGTTAGGCGCGCTGCTCTCGTACGTGTTCTTCGTCGGGCTGCTCGCCGTTCCCGTGATCTCGGTCGCCTCGATCGGCACGCAGATCTCGGAGGCGATCGCCGGGCTCGACCGCATCCGCGAGATCCTCGCCACCCCGACCGAGAACGAGGAGGACGCGCGCCGCGCCGCGCTTCCGACGCTCCGCGGCGACGTGCGCTTCGAGGACGTGTGGTTCGCCTACCGCGAGCACGTCCCGGTGCTCAAGGGTGTCAGCTTCGACGCGCCCGAGGGCAGCACGACCGCGCTCGTCGGCTCGAGCGGCAGCGGCAAGAGCACGCTCGTCTCGCTCGTCATGGCTTTCAACCGCCCCACGCGCGGCCGCATCCTCGTCGACGGGCGCGACCTCGACGGCGTGAAGCTCACCGACTACCGCGCCAAGCTCGGCGTCGTGCTGCAGGACAACTTCCTCTTCGACGGCACGGTCGCGGAGAACATCAGCTTCTCCCGCCCGTCGGCCACGCGCGCGGAGGTCGAGGAGGTCGCCCGGCTCGCCAACTGCGACGACTTCGTACGCGGCTTCCCCGAAGGCTACGACACCGTCGTCGGCGAGCGCGGGGTGAAGCTCTCGGGCGGACAGCGGCAGCGCATCGCGATCGCGCGCGCGCTGCTCGCCGACCCGCGCGTGCTGATCCTCGACGAGGCGACGTCGTCGCTCGACTCGGAGAGCGAGGCGCTCATCCAGGAAGCGCTCGTGCGCCTCCGTGGGGGCCGCACGACGTTCGTCATCGCGCACCGCCTCTCGACCATCCGCTCGGCTGACCAGATCCTCGTCCTCGAGCAGGGCGAGGTCGTCGAGCGCGGCACGCACGCCGAGCTGATGGCGCAGCGGGGACGCTACCGCGCACTTCACGACCGGCAGTACGCGTGGGAGGAGAACCGCTTCACCAACCCGGGCGAGGACTTCACGACGCCGGCCGCGACGCCCGCCACGGCGCCCGTCGCGCGCCCCGTGGCCGCGCGTTAGTCTGTCCCGCGTTCGGCACGTCCGCGGCGCCTCGGTCGGCGCCGCGGGCCGCCACACGCTGGCGCGGCGGACGCGCGGGGCATGAGGAGCGTATGAAGCAGTGGATCACGATGGCGGTCGTCGCGCTCGCCGCGGCCGCGTGCGGCGGCAGCAGCGGCGGGGGCGGCAGTACGATCACGCCCCCTCCCCCGACGCCCTCCGGGCCGACGGCGTCGCAGTACGTCAACCCGGTGCTCAACGCCGACTTCCCAGATCCGGGAGTCGTCCGGGGCGCCGACGGCGTGTACTACGCGTACGCGACGCAGACCAACGGACTGCGCATTCAGGTCGCGCACTCAACCGACCTCGTCGCCTGGAGCGCGCCGGCCGAGGCGATGCCGACGAAGCCGACATGGGCGTCGCAGTCGCAGAACTTCTGGGCGCCCGACGTCGAACTCCGCGGCGCGCAGTACGTGATGTACTTCTCGGCCCAGATCGACGCGGGCCAGCGTCCGGATCCCAACGACGGATTCTGCATCGGGATGGCGACGTCGGCGACCCCGACCGGACCGTTCATCGACGTTGGGCACCCGGTCGTGTGCGGGCCGGCGGCGACGGTGATCGACCCACAGGGGTTCGACGACCCGCAGACCGGCACGCGCTACCTCCTCTGGGGCTCCGGCGGCGCCCCCATCCAGATGCAGGCGCTCGCCGCGGACCGCGCCACGTTCGCCGCAGGCTCGTCGCCCGTGACGCTCGTGAGCGCGCACAACCAGGGATACGAGCCGCTCGTCGAGGGGCCGTGGCTCACGTACCGCGCGGACCAGGGCTATTACTATTTGTTCTATTCTGGAAATAACTGCTGCGGTCCTGTCGGCGGACTGCACTACGCCGTGATGGTCGCGCGCGCGACGAGCGCGGCGGGCCCGTACACCGTGCTCCGCGGCACCGACGGCAGCGCGACGCCGGTGCTGCAGGCCGCCGGGCCCTGGCTGGCGCCCGGGCACAACGCCGTCGTCCACACGTCCAACGGGGACGATTGGATGCTCTACCACGCGGTCAGCGCCAACAACCCGTACCTCAATGCAGGGAGCGACGCGGTGTCGCGCCGCCCG
>DASWUT010000022.1:0-5063 GCA_036401455.1 Gemmatirosa sp.
GAACGAGCCCCACGCGAGCCACTGATTGCCCGCAGTGTCGAACGACACCGTCGGATCGATCGCGTTGTAGCTCATCCCTGGAAACGACTGTACGACGACACCCTGATCGGTCCACACCGTCGTCGACGCCGCCGGATCGAGCGTCGGGCTGGTCGCGAGCCCGATCGCCGAACGCTGGCTGCCGAACGTCGACAGCGAGTAGTACAGGTGCCAGCGGCCGTCGTAGTAGGACACGTCCGGCGCCCACGGGAACTGCACGCCGGGGACCGTCGTACTCGCGTTAGGCGGTAGCCCGGCTGCGAACACCACACCGACCGAGTCCCACTGCCGCAGGTCTTTCGACCGCCGGACGGGGATCCCGGGCCCGGTCGAGTACACGTAGTAGTACCCGTTGTCCTTCGCGATCGCCGGATCGTGCACGTTGCGCACGGCGTTCACCGGCGGCGTCGCGGGCCCGGTCGGCGCCGTCGGCGTCCCCGGGGTCGTGGTGTCGGTGCCCGACCCCGACCCGCACGCGGCCACGAGCGACCCCCCGGCCGCGACGACGATCGCGAGGCCCCTTCGGACAGCGGCCGGCATCGTCAGCGCGCGCCAG
Organism: Gemmatirosa sp.; assembly: GCA_036401455.1. GTDB lineage: Bacteria > Gemmatimonadota > Gemmatimonadetes > Gemmatimonadales > Gemmatimonadaceae > BPUI01. The sequence goes on from DASWUT010000022.1 coordinate 596, forward strand.
GTCGAAAGGGCGGCGGGGGCGGCACCGGCGTGAGCGGATCGCCCGCCCGCGGCCACCCGTCCGCCTCCCAGACGATCGGCCGGATCTGCAACGTCGGAATCCCCCGCGCCTCGGCGTCATAGAAGTGGTGCACCAGGTAGTCGCGGCCGCTGTCGCTCAGCACGGCGATGTGCCCCGGCCCACGCACGCGCCCCGCCCCCGCGAGAACGAGCATCCCCCCGCCCTCCGTCATCAGCACGCTGTCGGCGTCGATGTACGGCCCCGTGATCGCGCGCGCGCGCCCAACGCGCACGTTGTACGTGCTCGTCACGCCGCGGCAGCACAGGTCGTACGAGGCAAAGAGGTAGAAATACTCGCCGTGGCGGTTGATGAACGGGCCCTCGATCGCCTGCCGGTCGCGTGGACCCGTCGTCGCTTCCGTGCCCGCGCCGGCGCCGGCGCGGGCGGCGAGCGAGTACGTCATCGTGTCCGCGCTCGACACCTTGCCCGTCGCCGGGTCCAGCCGGCGCAGCTTGATCCCGCCCCAGAACGACCCCCAGTCGAGCCAGGGCCGCCCCTGCTCGTCGAAGGCGAGGTTGGGGTCGATCGCGTTGTACGTCGTCACCCCCGTCTCGGAGGCCACCACGCGTCCCTCGTCGACCCAGCGGTAGCGGGAGTCCGCGGGGTCGAGCGTCGCGTTGGTCGCGAGCCCGATCACCGAGTGCTGGCTCGCGAAGCTCGACAGCGAGTAGTACAGATGCCAGCGCCCGGCGAAGAACGAGATGTCCGGCGCCCACGGAAACTCCACCTTCGGCACCGCGGCCTTCGCCCACGACGGCAGCCCCTCGGCGAACACGCGTCCCGCCGTGTCCCAGTGCGCGAGGTCCGTCGAGCGGCGGATCGGGATGCCGCGCCCGGTGGTGAACAGCCAGTACACGCCGTCGCTCCTCGCCATCGCGGGGTCGTGCACGCCGCGCACCGCGCCGGTCTGCGCCGCGGCCGACGCGCCCCGCAGCCCCGGCGCGCCGACCGTGACGAGCAGCGCGGCCGCGATCCCGCCAGCCCGGACCGCGGAACGCCTCACCGCAGTTCCAGCACGACCACCGACCGCGGCGGGAGCGTGACCGTGAGGCGGCCGTTCGCGACCTGCGCCCCGGTGAACGGGGCGGGTTGCACGACGTTAGGCTGTTCGAACGTGTTATGGCTCGAGATCGCCGGCGCCGTCAGAATCCGTCCCGTCGCCCCACTCACGCTCGCCCCGCGCAGCTCGGCGCTCACCGTGCGCGCGCGGTTCGGGTCGAGATTGCTCATCGTCACGTGCATCACACCGCGCCGGTCGCGCGACGCGGACGCGCTGATCGCCGGAATCGACTGCCCGCCAAACGCGTAGCGCCCGGCATCGGCCACCGCGATCGGGATCGACACCGCGTCGTGGTGCACCGTGTACATCTCGAACACGTGGTACGTCGGCGTGAGGATCATCTGCGGCCCGCGCGTCAGGATCATCGCCTGCAGCACGTTCACCATCTGCGCGATGTTGGCTCCGCGCACGCGGTCCGCGTGGTGGTTGAAGATGTCGAGCGTGGCCGCCGCGACCATCGCGTCGCGCAGCGTGTTCTGCTGGTACAGAAAGCCCGGGTTGGTCCCCGGCTCGACGTCGTGCCACATCCCCCACTCGCCGACGATGAGCGCGACGCGCCGCTGCGGGTCGTACTTGTCCATGATCGCCGCGTGCCGCGTCACGAGTTCGTCCATGCGCAGCGCGCGCTGCATCGCCGTGAAGTACTCGCGCTCGCCAAACTCGGTCGCCGAGCCCTTGTGGTCCCACGTTCCGACGAGCGTGTAGTAGTGCATGTCGAGCCCGTCGATCATCCGCCCCGCGTCGCGCATCACGACGTCGGTCCAGTTGTAATCATCGACGTTGGGCCCGGTCGCCACCCGAAACACGTGCGTCGAGTCGTTGAACGGCCGCAGGAACGTCGCATACCGCTTGAACTGGTCGGCGTAGAACTCGGGCCGCATCTCGCCGCCGCACCCCCAGCTCTCGTTCCCCACGCCCCAGCGCCGCACGTTGTACGGCGCGGGATGCCCGTTGGCCGCGCGCTCCTGGCTCACCGAGCTGCCGCCCGGGTGGTTGACGTACTCCCACCACTCGGCCATCTCGCGCGGCGTTCCCGTGCCGACGTTCCCGACGACCCAGGGTTCCGTGCCGAGCCGGCGGACGAGCTCCATGTACTCGTGCGTGCCGAAGCTGTTGTCCTCGACCGCGTTGCCCCACACGGTGTTGACCATCTTGGGCCGGCGCGCGCGCTCGCCGATCCCGTCGCGCCAGTGGTAGTAGTCGGCGAAGCAGCCGCCCGGCCAGCGCACGTTCGGCACGTCGAGTCGGCGGAGCGCCTGGATCACGTCGTCGCGCAGGTGCCACGGGCTGCTGCCCGCCCGGTCCGCGGCTGCCCGCGTCCACACGCCGTCGTAGATGTCGCGCCCCAGATGCTCGGCGAACTGCCCGTACACGTGGCGGCTGATCGTGTCGCGCCCGAGGTCGGCATTGATGACGAGGCGCGCGTCGGCCGCGGCCGGCGCCTGCGCGGGGGCAGAGCGACCGGTCGCGGCACCGACGGCGAGGAGCGCGGCAGCAAGGAGGCGGCGGATCACGAGAGGTGGGAGAGGGAGAGAAGAGTCGGCCGTGTCATCCCGAGCGCAGCGCGGGATGACGTGGCGTCGCTCGGGATGACGGCGGCGGCTGGCAACGGGATTCCGTCGCCCACGTTAGCCCTGCCCGTAGTACGCCGACGCCCCGTGCTTGCGGAGATAGTGCTTGTCCAGCAACACCTGATCGATCCCCGGCGCGTCGGGGTTGAGCCGGAGCGTGTTCATCGCCATGTGCGCCGTCGCTTCGAGCGCGATCGCGTTGTCGACCGCCTTTCGCGCCGACGGTCCCCACGCGAACGGCCCGTGCCCCGCGACCAACACCCCGGGCACGGCGTCCGGGTCGAGCCCGCGCTCGCGGAAGCACTCCACGATGACGACCCCCGTCTCGTGCTCGTACGCCCCGCGCACCTCGTCGTCCGTGAGGCGTCGGGTCACCGGCACCGGCCCGTAGAAGTGGTCCGCGTGCGTCGTCCCCAGACACGGCACGTCGCGCTCCGCCTGCGCCCAGCTCACCGCGTGCAGGCTGTGCGTGTGCGTCACGCCGCCTAACGCCGGCCACTGCTGGTACAGGTACAGGTGCGTCGGCGTGTCCGACGACGGCCGCATCGCGCCGTCGACGACCTCGCCGGTCGCGAGCGAGAGCACGACCATGTCTTCCGGCCGCATCGCGTCGTACGCCACCCCGCTCGGCTTGATCGCCATCACGCCCGCGGTCCGGTCCGCCCCGCTGACGTTCCCCCACGTCAGCACGACGAGCCCCGACGCGACGAGGTCGACGTTCGCGCGCCAGACGGCCTCCTTCAACGCGTCGTACGCCACGTCAGGCCTCCGACCCGGCATGCGCCGGCGCTTCGGCGTCGTCCGTCGGCGACCCCTCCTCGCGCGCGAGCCTCGCGTCCGTGCGCGCCTCCGCCCCCGCACCACGGAGCGCCGCGTCGCGCACGTCGAGCAGCTCCTTCATCACCCCGTACATGCCGCCGTCCGGTCCCGATCCGTTGGGAAGGCCGAACGCATCGTGCAGCCGCCGGTACAACCCGTACAACCGGTCGTAGACCGCCTGGTGCGCCGGGATCGGCGTGAACACCTCGGGCCGGATCCCGGTCATCGCCGCGGTCGCGGCGCCGAAGTCCGCGTGCCCGCCCGTCTCCGCCCCCGCGACGACCGCGCCCGCGACCGCCGAGCCTAACGCGCAGGTCTGCGCGCTGCGGGAGATCTGCACGGGGCGCCCCATCACGTCGGCGTAGATCTGCATGATGAACGGATTCTTCTCGGCGATTCCGCCGCAGTTGACGATGCGCGCGACGGGCACGCCGTACTCCTCGTAGCGCTCCATGATCACCCGCGCCCCGAACGCCGTCGCTTCGACGAGCGCACGGTACACCTCGGCCGGCGTCGTGTAGAGCGTGAGGCCGAGCATGAGCCCCGTCAGTCGCTGATCGACGAGCACGGTGCGGTTGCCGTTCCACCAGTCGAGCGCGAGCACGCCGCTCTCCCCCGGCGCGAGCCGATCGGCCTCCGCAGTCAGCTCCGCGTGCCCGAGGTTGGCCGGCCGCACCGTGTCGACGAGCCAGGAGAAAATGTCGCCGACCGCACTCTGCCCCGCCTCGAGCCCGTAGGCGCCCGGCAGCACGCTCTCGGGCACGATGCCGCACAGCCCCGGAATGTCGGCCACCCCGCGCCCCATCGGCGCGATCATCAGGTCGCAGGTCGACGTCCCGATGATCTTGACGAGCGTTCCCTCGCCGATCCCCGAACCCACCGCGCCCAGGTGCGCGTCGAACGCGCCGACCGCGACCGGGATCCCGACGGGCAGCCCGAGCCGCACCGCCCACGCGTC
>DASWUT010000023.1:0-1519 GCA_036401455.1 Gemmatirosa sp.
AAGTCGGCCGGGTAGAAGGCGAGGATCACGGGGCGTCCACGCAGCTCGGCGAGCGTGACGCGCTGGTCGGCCGTGACCGGCAGCGAGAAGTCCGGCGCCGGCGTGCGAGGCGGCAGGATGCCTGTGGGGAGCGGTGGGGTCAGGAACGTCATCGGTTGCCCTGGCGAAAGCCACTCGCGATCCACGCGGATGCGATGCGGCCGTAGTCGGCCGCCGCTTCTTCCCACGCGGCGTGACCACAATCTAGCACGGCCAACGCGCTGTTCGGCAGCTGACGAGGAAGCACCTCCGCGTCCCGGATCAGCACCTCCGGATCACCGCGGCCGGCGCGACGATCGTCATTGTCAGTTCCGCCGTCGCGTGCGGTGATCGTCGGCATCGTCGGGCTCCGTCGTTGGGCGGTGAGGGGAAGTCGTACAGCGCGCGGACCGAGTACGTCGCCGCGCGATCCTGGACCCCCGCGAACGTGGGGGTCCACCGTTCTCTGGCGACCTACCTAGGCCAGGAGCATGGCGAGCGCCTGGAGCGGGCCGAGCGGGATGAGGTCGAACGCCATCAACCCCGCGACGCCGAGCGGCAGGGCGTCGAGGAGTGCACGCGCTTCCGCGGTCGTCGTGCAGTTCATGAGGAAGACGACGCCGGCCGCCTCGTTCCGGAAGTACCACTGGTCGATCTTGCCCGCGAGGTAGAGCTGGACGGTCGCCCGGACTTCGGCGGGGAGCACACCGCCGAGCGCGTCGGGCGTACCCTGGTCGGTCACGCTGCCGATGGCCAGTACCTTGGTCGTGGGAATCGTGGCCGCGGCGAAGGCCGGGAACGGTGCCACTTCAGTACCGCGGGTGACGTGCTGGGTCATGGCTGATGCCTCTGGCGCGCCGCGTCGACTGCGCCGGGTGATCCGTGCGGGGCGTTCGACGCCCGTGCCGTCGTCGTGCCTAACCGGAGTCTACGGCCGATCCGTAGCGCCGCGCCTCCGCACGCGGACGAGTGTTTCTCTACGTCTTTCGAGTATCAGCCGTCCGGTCGCACCCGCGCCGCCGCCGCAGCGCCCGCGGCGTCCTCCACTCAGGGGTCGAGATGGATGATCCCGCGCTGCAGCGCGACAGTCACGGCCTCGGTGCGGTCCGCCACGTTCAGCTTGGTCAGCACGTGCTGGACGTGCACCTTGACCGTCGCCTCCGTCCGGCCGATCGCGTCGGCGATCTCCCGGTTGCGGTAGCCCTTTCCCATGAGGGTCAGCACCTCCAGCTCGCGCTCGGTGAGCTCCTGGCGCGGCGTGAACTGGGCCAACCGCTGCGCGACGGCGCCCGGGAGCACGCGCTGGCCGCGGTGCACCGCGCGGATGGCGTCGACGACCTCGTTGCGGAGGACGCGTCGCCGTTCGCGCCGGCGCCGGGCGGCGCGGCGCTCACCCCGGCCTCCGACGGCTACCTGTACATCGACCGCGAGCGGTTCCACGAGGCGTTCTGCGCGGACGTTCCCGAGGACGAGGCCCGCATCATGGCGGCGGCGCAGAAGC
>DASWUT010000024.1:0-8076 GCA_036401455.1 Gemmatirosa sp.
CGGTGCGTGGCGAGGTACGAGCCGAGCCGCGCGCGCCAGGCGGCTACGAGATGGGCGCCGAGTCGATCGAGCTGCTCGGCGCGAGTGCGCCGGATTATCCGATTCAGCCGAAAGAGCACGGGGTCGACTTCCTGCTGGATCACCGGCATCTGTGGCTGCGCAGCCAGCGGCAGGCGGCGATCCTGCGCGTCCGGCACGAGGTCGAGCAGGCGATCCACGACTTCTTTTACGCGCGCGACTTCGTGCGCTGCGACACGCCGATCCTCACCGCCGCGATCGGCGAGCGCTCGGGGCTGTTCTCGACCGAGTACTTCGACGAGGGCACGGCGTACCTCGCCCAGACCGGGCAGCTGTATGGAGAAGCACTGGCCGCGGCGTTGGGCCGGATCTACACGTTCGGGCCGACGTTCCGCGCCGAGAAGTCGAAGACGCGGCGGCACCTGACGGAGTTCTGGATGATCGAGCCAGAAATGGCGTGGTTCGACCAGGACGACAACATGCGCGTGCAGGAGGACCTCGTCGCCTACGTCGTCGAACGTGCGCTCGAACGGCGTACCGAGGAACTCAAGGTGCTCGAGCGTGATACCGCGACGCTCGAGCGGATCACGCCGCCGTTCGTCCGTCTCGACTATGGCGACGCCGTCGAGCTCGTGCGATCGAAGGGGAGCGACACGATCTGGGGTGAGGACCTCGGCGCGCCCGACGAGGCGCGGATCGTCGACGCGTACGACCGTCCGGTGTTCGTCGTGAACTACCCGAAGGAAGCGAAGGCGTTCTACATGAAGGAGAACCCGGCCGACCCGCGAACGGTGCGCTGCTCGGACCTGCTCGCGCCGGAGGGGCGCGGCGAGATCATCGGCGGGTCGCAGCGCGAGGACGACTACGACAAGTTGCGCGCGCGCATCATCGAGGAAGGGCTGCCGATCGACGCGTACGGGTGGTATCTGGATCTGCGGAAGTACGGCACGTTCGTTCACTCCGGGTTCGGGCTCGGGCTGGAGCGAACCGTCGCGTGGATCTGCGGCGTCGAGCACATCCGCGAGGTCATCCCCTTTCCGCGAATGATGGAGCGGCTGCGGCCGTAGGATCGGTCGTTAGGCGCCCGCGCCTTCCCCGGCCTTCACCTCGTCCCACAGCTCGTCCAACACGTCGAGTCCCGCGTCGGCGACGTCGATGCCGCGCTCGCCGGCGAGGCGCTCGACGGCGTTGAAGCGCGCCGTGAACTTCGCGTTCGCGCGGTCGAGCGCGAGCGACGCGTGGACGCCGGCCTTCCGACAGAGATTGACGACGGCGAACAGGAGATCGCCGAGTTCCGCTTCGAGCGCGGCGTGATCGCCTCCGGCGCCAGCGCCGCCCCGCGCGAGCTCCTGCCGCACTTCGCCGAGCTCCTCGCTGACCTTGTCGGCCGGACCGTCGGCGTTAGGCCAGTCGAAGCCGACGCCGGCGGCGCGGTCCTGCAGCCGGTGCGCGCGGTGCAGGGCGGGGAGCGTCGGCGGCAGGCCGCGGTCGATCCCGCCCCTGCGGGCGCGCGCCTTCATCCCCTCCCAGCTCGGGCGTTCGGCGGGCGCATCGGCCCCGTCGGGCGGGTACAGGTGCGGGTGTCGGTCGCGCATCTTCGTGACGAGCGCCTGCGCGACGTCGCCGAGGTCGAAGGCCCCGCGCTCCTCCGCGACGACGGCGTGAAACACGACGTGGAGCAGGAGGTCCCCGAGTTCCTCACGCAGCGACGCGTCGTTGCCCTGCCGGATCGCGTCGTCGACCTCATGGGCCTCCTCGATGAGGTACGGGCGGAGGGACGCGTGGGTCTGCGCGCGATCCCACTCGCAGCGGGTTCGGAGGTCGCGCATGAGCGCGAGCGTATCCGCAAGGGTGGCCTTGTCCTGCATGCTCCCGTTCTTGCCCGAAGTCTTCAGCGGTGCGTACGTTGCGCGCCCATGGCGGCGCAATCTATCGGACCGGCGACGCCGCAGGCGCCAACGATCGAGCCGGCGACCGCGCGGGCGTGGCTCGACGTTGACCTCGGCGCGGTCGTCGCGAACGCGCGAGTGGTGCGGGCGAGGGCCGGTGTCCCCCTCGTGCCCATGATCAAGGCCGACGGCTATGGGCTCGGCGCCGTCGCGGTCGCGCGCGCGCTCGCCGCGCACGGGGAGCCGTGGGGGTTCGGGGTCGCGAGCGTCGCCGAAGCCGCCGAGCTGCGCGCGGCCGGCGTCGCGGGACGGCTACTCGGGTTCACGCCGTTGCTGCGCGAGGAGTTCGGGCGCGCGGACGCGCTCGGCCTAACGCCGTCGCTGCACCGGGCGGAGGACGTGCACGCGTGGGCCGCGGTGGCGCCTCATGCGCCGTGGCACCTGGCGATCGACACGGGGATGGCGCGCGCTGGCGTGCCATGGAACGCACTCGACGATGGCCTGCTCGCCGCTGCCGCCGCCCACCCGCCGGAGGGCGCGTACACACACTTTCACTCGGCCGACCGCGCGGACGGATCTCGGGCCACGCAGACGGCGCGCTTCGTCGCGGCCGTCGCGCGTCTGCCGGCACGGCCGCGACTGCTGCACGCCGAGAATGGACCGGCCGTCGAGTCCGCCGCCCCGTCGCCGTGGGACCTCGTGCGGCCGGGCATCTTTCTGTACGGTGTCGCGACGGCGCGGGATCCGGCTGATGGCCTGCGTGCGCCGGAGCCCGTCGCGCATCTGCGCGCGCGCGTGGTCGATGTCCGGGAGGTCGCGGCAGGCGAGACGGTCAGTTACGGCGCGACCTGGCGCGCCGACAGTGCTCGGCGGATCGCGACGGTCGCGGCGGGGTACGCGGACGGCTACCGCCGAGCCCTGTCCAATCGGGGCACGGTCCTCCTGCACGGCCGGCTCGCTTCCGTGGCGGGCCGCGTGACGATGGACATGACGATGCTCGACGTGACTGACATTCCGTGCGCGGTCGGTGATGTGGCGACGCTCGTCGGCGCGGCCGACGGTCGTGTGCTCACCGTCGCTGACGTTGCGGCGCGCGCGGACGTGTCACCGTACGAGCTGCTGACCGGCTTCGCGCTGCGCGCGCCGCGTCGATATCACGGACCGGCGTGAGCTCGCGCGTCCGAGCGTTCGCACGCGGGCGAACGCGCACGGGGAAGCCACCGGGCGCTTTGCCGGTGAGGCAGGTTCGTTGAGCGTGACTGACCGCCGCGCGGTGATCCTCGTGCTCGACGGCGTCGGCGTGGGTGAAGCCCCGGACGCGGGCGACTATGGGGACGTGGGCAGCGACACGCTCGCCCACGTCTGCGCCGCCGTCGGCGGGCTCGCGCTGCCGCATTTCGAACGGCTCGGGCTCGGGTGCATCGCGCCGTTGCCCGGCGTGGCGCGCGTGGCGTCCCCCGCGGCCGCGTGGGGGCGGATGTGCCCCGCCTCGGCCGGCAAGGACAGCACGACCGGCCACTGGGAGATCGCCGGCATCCGGCTCGCGCGGCCGTTCCCGACGTACCCGCACGGCTTCCCAGACGCGATCGTCGAGCGTTTCGCGCACGCGACCGGCCGGCCCGTGATCGGCAACGTCGTCGCGAGCGGGACGCATGTGCTCGACGCGTTCGGGCCGGAGCACGAAGCGACCGGCGCGTGGATCCTCTATACGTCGGCCGATTCGGTCCTTCAGCTTGCCGCACACGAGCGCGTCGTTCCGCTCGCGGAGCTGTACGCGGCATGCGAGGTGGCGCGCGGGATGCTCGCGCCGCCCGACGACGTCGCGCGCGTGATCGCGCGTCCGTTCGTCGGCGTGGCGGGCGCGTACCGGCGCACCGACAACCGTCGCGACTACGCGATCGAGCCCCCGGGCGAGACGCTGCTCGACGCGCTGGCGACCGCGAGCGTGCCGCGACATGGCATCGGCAAGGTGGACGATCTGTTCGCCGGCCGATCGATCCGCGCGTGGCACACCCGCGGCAACGCTGATGGCGTCGCGCGCGTGCAGGAGTGGGTCTGCAGCGGGGACGACGGACTGCTCTTCGCCAACCTGGTAGATTTCGACACGCTGTACGGGCACCGCAACGATCCGGTCGGGTTCGCCGCCGCGCTGCGGGCGGTAGACGCCGCGCTGCCCGCGCTCGAAGCCGCGCTCCGCGAGGACGACCTGCTCTTCATCACCGCCGACCACGGCAACGACCCGACCACGGCATCGACCGACCACGCGCGCGAATACGTCCCCCTCCTCGCCGTCGGGCCCCGCGTCCGCCCGGGACCACTCGGAACGCGCCGGACGTTCGCCGACCTCGGCGCAACCGTCGCCGAGTGGTTGGGAGTGCGGTTCGCGAGCGAGGGCACGTCGTTTCTCAGCGCGGCACTCGGCGCACCGGTCGCATGAGCGCGAACGAGGCCGGCCGCGCCGACGCCGTCGAGATCGCGGCGCGGATGGCGATGGAGCATGCGTATGCGCCGTACTCGCGGTTCCGGGTTGGCGCCGCGCTGCTCACGACCGACGGCACGATCGCGTCCGGCTGCAACGTCGAGAACGCGGCGTTCCCCGCCGGGCTGTGCGCGGAGCGCGGTGCCGTGATGGCCGCGGTCGCGGGCGGGCACCGCACGTTCGAACGGCTGGTCCTCGTCACGGAGGCGGCCGACCCCACCCCACCATGCGGCCAGTGCCGCCAGGTGCTCGTCGAGTTCGCCCCCGACCTGCCGGTACGCAGCGTCGCAGCGGGGGGGCGCGCGGCGGACTGGTCGCTCGCTGAGCTGCTCCCGCACCCGTTCGTTCCCGCCTCGCTCGGCGTCGTGTGACGGCTGCCGGCCCTCGCGTCCCCGCCACGTCGTGGCCGGCGCGTTCGACTCTTCCACGCTCGTGATGTCGATCTCGTACTTCCGGCGCGCGGCGCACCGCCTGCGCGCACTTGCTTCGTCGTCGGACGGCATCCGCGCGCGGGTGGCGGCGCTGCTCGCGCTCGTCGTGCTCGTCGCCGCGGCGGCGTGCTCCGAGCAGCTGGATAGCGGCAAGACCTGCGGCACGCTCTGCCCGCTCGCCAATCAGCAGTTGCGCGACACGGTCATCGACCCGGTGGCGCTCGACACGACGCTCAGCGGCTTTCCCGTCCTCGGCGCGACGCGCTCGCTCTTCGTGGCGACCGCGCCTGCGCCGGATTCGCTCGACGTGCGCGCAGTGATCCGGTTCGACTCGATTCCGTCCAAATACGGTCCGGCGGCGGGCGGTGACTCCGTCCCGATCACGGCGGTCGATAGCACGTACCTGCGTCTGATCCGCGACACGACGACGAGCGACTCGCTCACGAGCGCGGCGACGCTCGAAGCGTACGACGTCGACACGCCGAGCGGCGCCGACACGGCGACCGCGACGCTCGCGGCGCTGTTCACGCCAAACCGGTTGATCGGCAGCGTCTCGCTCCCGAAAGGCCGCATCTACGCCGACACGATTCGCGTCAAGCTGAGTGACAGCGCCTTCGCGGCGAAGGCGCAGGCGGGCGCGCGGCTGCGGATCGGGCTGCGTCTCGTGAGTCCGACGCGCGCGCAGCTCCGCATTCGTGGCGTGCGCAGCGGGACGTCGCTCTCCGCGTACACGCCGACGCTGACGTTCGACGCCGCTACCGACACCGGGTACAAGGCCGTTCCGGTCACGCCGGCGTCGAGCAATCCGCCGCTGAACCTGACCGCTCAGGGCGCGGCGATCGATCAGACGCTCGTCCTCGCCTCGCCACGAGCGCCGCTCGGCACGGACCTCGTCGTGGGTGGCTCGCCCGGCCTGCGGACCCTCATCGAGTTCAACATCCCGATCGGCCTCAGCGACTCGACGGACGTCGTGCGCGCGGTGCTCGAGCTGACGCAGAAGCCGGTACACAACGCCGTACCGCTGGATAGCGTGCATCTACGGAGCGAGGCCGTGCTTGCGACGACGACGGTCACCGATCCGTTCCAGGCCGCGCTGCTCGCCTCGCCTGCGGGGTTGAGCGTCGACTCGCTCACACTCTCACCGGTCGACAGCGGCGTGCGGCAACTGTCGCTCGTCACACTCGTGCGCTCGTTCCGAGCGTTCCCGTCCAACACGATCCGGGCGATCGCGCTACGAGTGCCGCTCGAGGGCGCTCAAGCGAGTGAGCTCCGATTCTTCTCGAACGAAGCGCCGGTCGCGGTGCGACCGCGACTCCGGCTCACGTACGTTCCCCGCACCTCGTTCGGCGTTCCGTGATGCGATCGCTCCTTCTGCGCCGCGTGGCGCGAACCTCTGCCGGAGCGACTGTCGCCGCTGCCGCCTGCGTCGGCCTCGCGCGTCGCGCGGCCGCGCAGGGCAGCCTCTCGGGGCAAGGCTACGGGTATCCCCCGGGTGAGCTGAGTACGCGCGCGCTCGGGACGGGCGGCGGACTGGCCGAGTTCGATCCGGTGTCCCCGATCAACCCCGCGTCGATCGCGTTGTACGGGCGGACGGCGTTCGCCTTTCAGTACGATCCGGAGTTTCGGACGACGACGGTCGGGTCGGCGACCGCGCACAACACGATCGCGCGGTTTCCGCTCGTCGCGATCGGGGTGCCGTTTCATCAGCGATTCACCTTCGCGTTCAGCGCGTCGACGTTCCTCGATCGATCGTTCACGACGACCTACCAATCGAGCACCTCGATCGGCGGCACGAGCGTGATCGACACGACGACGGCGGAATCGCGCGGCAGCATCTCGGACCTGCGGCTCGGCGGGTCGGCGTTCGTCGCCCGGTGGCTGCAGGTTGGGGTCGCGGTCCACCGACTCACCGGGAACAACCGGCTCGTGTCGGGACGGCGCTTCGTGGACACGACCAACTTCGGATCGATCAGCGACTCGTCGACGCTGAGCTTCACGGGGTCGGCGGTGTCGGCGGGCGCGATCGTGACGCCCGTTCGCGGCCTCAGCGTCGCAGGATCGGCGCGGCGCGGGGCGAGCATGCGCGCCGAGTTCAACGACACTATCGTCGGGCGCGGGACGGTTCCGGACCGGTATGGCGTCGGGCTTCGCTTCGACCGGATCACCGGCGCGACGATCGCCGCGTCGTACGCGCGCACGGGTTGGTCCAGCATGCGCGGGCTCGGCAGCGCGGACCTCGACGCGCGCGACACGCACGAGTTGATGGGCGGAATCGAGGCTGTCGGACCATCGGTCGGCGCGGCCCCGGTCATCCTGCGGCTCGGTGCGCGGAACAGGACGTTGCCGTTCGCGATCGACGGCGCACAGATCCGCGAGACGGCCTTCAGCGGCGGGCTCGGACTGCCGCTCGGCGGCGGCCGCGCGCTCGGCGACCTCACGCTGCAGCATGCCTCTCGCACCCCGATCCAATCGACGTCCGCGCTGAACAACGTGAGCGAGCGCGCCTGGACGCTCAGCATCGGGTTCACGCTGCGCCCGTGACCGACGCGAGCGTCGCCCCGCTCGTGCTCGTCGCCGACGACGTGCCCGCGAACGTCGAGCTCCTCGTCGACCAACTCGAGATCCTCGGCTATCGGACGGCGACCGCGAGCGACGGCCCGTCCGCGCTCGCGACGGCGTTCGAGGTGCGGCCGGATCTCTGCCTGCTCGACGTTTCGATGCCGGCCGGGGATCTGGGCGTCCCCGACCGCGCCACCGGCTACGAGGTGTGTCGCCGGCTCAAGCGGGACGCGCGGACGGCGCGCGTGCCGGTCATCTTCGTCACCGCGCTCACGGACACGAACGACAGGGTGCGCGCGATCGAGGCCGGCGGCGACGATTTTCTCACGAAGCCGCACAACCGCCAGGTCCTCGGCGCGCGCGTGCGCTCGCTGCTGCGACTCAAGCGTGCGACGGATGCGCTCGAGGACTCGGTCCGGCGCCTTCGCGAACTCGAGAAGGTGCGCGACGATCTGCTGAAGATGATGGTGCACGACCTCAAGTCGCCGCTCACGTCCGTGCTCGCCACGCTCGAGATGGTCTCGGACGGCGACTATGGTGCGGTGAGTGACGGGCAGCGGAGCGCGCTCGGCGACGCCCAGGCGAAGTCCGAGGAACTCCTCGGCCTGATCAACGATCTGCTCGAGGTCGCGCGCGTGGAGGAGGAGACGGTCGCCCTTCGACCCGAGCCGATCGTAGCAGCGGAGCTGCTCGACGACCT
>DASWUT010000025.1:0-6777 GCA_036401455.1 Gemmatirosa sp.
CAGGATGGGGATGCGCACGGTGGCGGGCTCCAGGTCGAGCGCCTCGGCCACGTCGAAGCCGCTCACGTCCGGCATCATCAGGTCGAGCACAATGAGGTCGGGAAGCTCGCGCCGCGCGACGTCGATCGCCTCGCGGCCGCCGGAGGCGCGCAGCACGGTGTGACCCATGCTCTCCATGCGGAGCGCGATCATCTCCACGGCCTTCGCGTCATCGTCCACGACGAGCACCCGGCGGCCGGTGCCGCCGGCGAGCCCTAGGTCGGCGAGGGCGTCGCCGAGTTCCTCACGCGAGATGGGTTTCTGCATCACCGCCGCCGCGCCTAACGCGAAACCGCGGCTGCGGTCCGCCAGGATCGAGATGAGGACGAGGGGAATGTGCCGCAGCGCCGGGAGCTGCTTGAGGCGGCCGAGTAGCTCCCACCCGTCCGTGTCGGGCAGCATGACGTCGAGCGTGATCAGCGACAGCGGCCGCGTCGCGAGCCGCAGCGCCTCGTCCGCGGTAACGGCGTGGAGCACCGTCAGGCCCTGCGCCTCGAGCTGCACCCGGATCAGCGCAGCAGACTGCTCGTCATGCTCGATGACGAGCGCGGTGCGCGAACCTGGCGCCTCCGAAGGCGGCGGCTCGGCCGAAGGCGCCTCGGCCTTCGGCGCCGGCGTCTCGGGCGGGCGGAGCGGCAGCCAGACGGTGAAGCGGGACCCCTCGCCCACGGCGCTCTCGACCGCGACCGCGCCGCCGTGCAGCTCGGTGAGGAGCTTCACCATCGCCAGGCCCAGGCCCGTGCCCTCGAACTTCCGGGCGAGCCCGCTGTCAATCTGGCTGAAGGGCCGGAACAGCAGCTCCAGATCCTCCGGGGAGATCCCGATGCCGGCATCCGTGACACTGATCTGGAGAAACTCCTCGAACGCGCTCTCCGGCAGCGGGAACGTGCGGCCCGTCCACGTCCCGGAGAGCCTGCCCGCGTCGGCGCGCGACACCCGGCCGGCGCGCAGCGTCACCGTGCCGCGCTCCGCGCTGAACTTCACGGCGTTCGACAGCAGATTGTACACGATCTGCTTCACCTTCCGGCCGTCCGCCCAGATCGAGCCCAGATCGCTCGCGACGTCCATCTCGAGCTGGACGCGACGCGTGGCAGCCTTGCCCATGACGACCGATAGGCTGTTCACGAACAGCGACGACACCTGCATCGGCGCGAGGTCCAGCAGCATCTTGCCCGCCTCCACCTTCGACAGGTCCAGGATGTCGTTGATGAGCGAGAGCAGGTGCTTGCCGCTGCGGAAGATGTCGCCAATGTACCCGCGCTGCTGGTCGGTCATCGGCCCCATGAGGCCGTCGCCCAACACCTCCGAGAAGCCGATGATCGCGTTGAGCGGCGTGCGCAGCTCGTGCGACATGTTCGCGAGGAACTCGGACTTCATGCGGCTCGCGTCCTCGAGCTCGACGTTCTTCTGTTGGAGCCGTTGCTCGAAGCGCTTGAGCTCTGTCATGTCGCGCGCCGACGCGAACACGCCCTGCAGCCGGCGGTCGCGGTCGTGGAACGTGCTCGCGTTGTACGACACGACGGTGAGCGTGCCGTCTCTCGCGCGCGCGGTGAGCTCGTAGTCGGTGACCTTGCCCTCGCGCAGCACGCGGTTGATGCCGGCCTCGGCGCGCGCTGCGTCGGTGAAGTAGTTCTTGAACGGCGCGCCGATCAGCTCGTCCCGCGTGCAGCCGGTCAGCGCCTCCGTCTGCCGGTTCACGTCGGTGATGATGCCGCGCGGGTCGGTCGCCATGAGCGCGTCGATGTTCGACTCGATGAGGGACCGCGTGTAGAAGTGCTGGTCGCGCAGCCGCTGGTCGAGCTTCTGCCGCTCCTCCTCCACCTGCTGGCGCGCCGTGTTGTCGGTGCCGATCAGCAGGTAGCCGATGATCGCGTCGTGCACGTCGCGCAACGCGGTGACGGACACCACGGCGGGGAACCGGCTGCCGTCCTTGCGGATGTAGGTGAGCTCGTAGATGTCCTCGATGCCGCGCGACGCCTTGAAGACGAGGGCCTCGAAGCCCGGCGTGATCGGCGTCCCGAACTCCGCGCTGAGCGCCTGCGCGCGCGTGATCAGCTCCTGCGGGTCGGAGATGTCGGCCGGCGTGATTCGGTCCATCACCTGGGCCGCCGTGTAGCCGAGCATGCGCTCCGCGCCGACGTTGAAGATCTGGATGACGCCCTTCGCGTCGGTCGCGATGCTGGAAAAGTTGGCGCTGTTGAAAATGGCGCTCTGCAGCGCCCCGGTTCTCAGCAGCGCCTCGGGACGCGGAACGTCCTCGCTGAGGTCAGCCGCTCGGATGACGCGTTGGTAGCTGGCAGACATTCGGCCCCCGGTGCAACGGATCCTGACGCCGCAGCCGGCGACGGACGATCCGTCGAGGCAGACGAGGGGATCGCGGTCCTCGTCAGCGGCACCCTGGCAGCGCGGAAGAACGGACGAGCCCTGACGCGTTCAGCACCGCAGCATGGGGGTCCGACGCCGCTGCGCCATCACGCCTCGGCGACCTGCTTCTTGAGGAGCAGGTTGCCGTGTGCAACGACAGCGCTGGTTTCCAACACCCCCCGTCGGCCCCGCGCCACGTGCACCCGGTCCGTCGCCGCGTCGGGGAGCCGCGGCACGCACACCGCGGCCCCGTCATCCTGCAGCATGCACTCACGGGGCATGCGGGGCCGCTCCGGGGCAAGTGAGTCGAGAAACCGGTCCACGCCAGGCTGCACGTCGCGCGGCGTCCAGCCGCTCAGCGGCGTGACCCAGACGTGCGGCGGGGCCGGCGCGGACCCGTGCGTCTAATCGGTCGGATCGTCGTCGTTGTCCTCCATACCGGACCGGCCCACCGTTGGCTGTGGCGATCGTGGCGGTTCTGACGCCGGGAGCGCCGACGGAGGGTCGCGAGGCCAGCCGCGGCGGCCGTTGCCCTGTACTGGTGGAGAACTGCGGAACCTCCAATCTACCAGCCCTGCAGCCCCGTGGTGAGTTCGCACGCGTAGTATGTCGCCCGGCGCTGCGCGGCGTGGACCGAAACGAGAACTGGAGTGGAGGTGGAGTGACCCCGGTTCGGTAGAGCAATGACGGCTTGGGATTCCTGCGCAGGCCGGGCACATGCCCCAGGCACGCTGGACGGCCGATAAGACCCGAAGAGCTCAATTGCGGGCTGTGGGCGCGCGATACTGCCGAGGCGATACGATGCCGGGGGCCGCGCCGAGGCGGCCCGGCCGACCGTCGTCTGCTACGTCACGTTGAAGTGCGCCGCAGCGAAGGCCAGGCTCGGGGGTACTCGGGCGGCGCCGTACTGCCAACGCGAGGGTACGCCGCCGGCCGGCGCGCCGCAAGCCGGGGCCCGCGACGCGCCGCACCCGAACGGCCGGCCAGGCCGGGCGCGCCGCCGCACTTTACCACCGAGTCTTCCCGACCGGGCCGGGGGCGAGGATCTCGGCCCGACCGCGGGGTCATCCACGACGAGAGCGCCTGTCGCCGCCTAACGCCCAAGTTAAGCTGCGAGTTTTCGCGGCGCATTACAGGTCGCGTACGATGGACGCGACGGGCGGGCCAGGAGCGTCCCTGTTACTCGGCAGCTTCAACGCTTTGATGTTTCCCGAGAGTCGCGGGTGCCCTACGATCCGGCACCCTCTCCAGGAGACCTCATGCTGCACTCCGGCCTCGATCGACACAAGCGGACGCTTGCCATCAGCACCGTTGACGCGGAGGGCCGCCCGGTGCGCGATGTGCAGCTGCCCACCCGGCGCGAGGTGATCACGGCGTATTTCGCCGGCCTGCCCGGCGGGCCGGGCGCGCAGCGCGCCGTGGTCGAGTCCACGTCCAACTGGTACTGGCTCCGCGATCTGCTCGGGGCGCAAGGTGTTGACCTCCGGCTCGCCCACTCCAAGCATGTGAAGGCGATCAGCTACGCCAAGGTGAAGACCGGCGCCGTCGACGCGGCGACGCTGGCGCAGCTGCTCCGCGGCGACTTGGTCCCGGAGGCCCACATGGTGAGTGCTGAGTGGCGTGAGGCGCGCGACCTGCTACGCGCCCGCCTGCAGCTGGTGCGCCAGCAGGTGCGCGTGAAGAACACCGTCACCGGTCTACTCGCGCAGTACCACGTGACCGACCCTGACGCCCTGCCCCCGCTCGTGCAACTGCGGGTGCGGCTGCTCGGCGAGCAGTTCGCCCTCTTGGCCGACCGGGGCAAGCGACTCGCCGCGGAGCTGAACCCGGTGCTCGTCCCAACGCCCGACGTACAGCGGCTGCTCTGGATCCCGGAGATCGGGCGCGTGGTCGCGTTCACCATCTGGCTCGAGGTCGACGGCATTGGACGCTTCCCGAGCGCGCGCGACTTCGTCAGCTACTGCCGGCTCGTGCCCGGCGCTGGCAACTCTGGCGGGAGGACCCGGCACAAGCGCACGAAAGACGGCAATCGCTATCTGAAGCTCGCCTTCAGCCACGCGGCCGTGCGCGCGATTCAGTACTTCCCCGAGATCCGCACGTTCTACCAGCGGCTCGCGCGGCGGACGCCGCCCGTCGTCGCGCGGGCCGTGGTCGCGAAGGAGCTCGCCCGCATCGCCTACTACGTCCTCGCGAAGGAGGAGGCGTTCAACGGCACGTTCAAGGGCACGCCGCTGAGTCGCACGAAAACGCCGAAGTGGCCCCGGGCCGGGGCCCTCCCCTGGCCAGCCCCGCCGTCTAACGGGAGCCGGCTCTCCGGAGCCGTGCATCTCCGCCGCCTTTGATTGGGCGCCAGGCGGCGCTGCCGCCGCTGTACCTCTGAGACCAGCCCGCGGGCTGCGAACTCGCCATGGTGTGTGGCCGCCACGGAGGCATCCGGGCGAGACCGGCACGAGGTAACCACGGCAGCTCCCCACGTTCCGCAGCTTCGCCCCACACCGTACACGGCGGCCCTTCACAACGACCGCACGCGTTAGCACGCCCTCTTGCGCCCGAGCTCTCGAATGGCGTTAGACCGCCGCGCGTCGGGGCGTCCTGGCCGGTGCCCCGGCGAGGCGTACCGCGCGGCGCCGTTACGACGCGGTCCGGTCCGAGAAGTCGTGCTCGCCACCGGAGTACCCTTGGAGCTTGATCCAGTGCTTGCCGACGGGAAGTGCTCCGTGTGCGAGCACGTACTCCTGCATGAACCGGCGCATCCAGACCCGCCGCGACGGGTAGACGTAACCTGAATCGCGCCGGGTTTGGAGGAGGCTCGGTTAGTTGAGTGCGACCAGCGCGGGTTGAGCCGCCTGGGCGCGGTAGAACCGCTCCTCGAACTCGGCCGGCGGAAGGTAGCCGAGCGGCTCGAGCAGCCGCTGCTGATTGAACCACGCGACCCACTCGAGGGTGGCGTACTCCACGTCGTCGAAGCCGCGCCACGGCCCGCACCGGTGGATCACCTCCGCCTTGAACAGCCCGATGACGCTCTCGGCCAGAGCATTGTCGTACGCATCGCCCACGCTGCCGACCGACGGGGCGACGCCAGCGGTCGCGAGACGTTCTGAGTAGCGCATCGATACATATTGCGCGCCCCTGTCCGAGTGGTGCACCAGCTGCCCGTCGGTCTCGCGGTCATGCAGCGCCTGCTCCAGTGCGTCGAGCACCAGCTCCGTGCGCATGGTGGTGTGGGCCCGCCAGCCGACGATGCGGGGCGAGAACGCGTCGACAACGAACGCCACGTACACGAAGCCGCGCTACGTCGCGACATACGTGAAATCAGCCAACCAGAGCTGGTTCGGACGCTCGGCCGTGAACTGGCGCTGCACCAGGTCCTGCGGCGCCGCCGCCGCGTCCTCGACCGGGCGCGTGGTCCGGACGCCGCCGCCGCGCACGACGCCGCGCAGCCCTTCGGCGCGCATCAGCCGCGCGACCGTGCAGCGCGCGACCCGCTCGCCCTCGCGGCGGAGCTGCTGCCAGACCTTGCGCACGCCGTAGACCTCGTGGTGCTCTCGGGAGACCCGCCGGATGTCCGCACGCAGCTGGTCATCGCGCTGCGCTCGGGCGCAGCGGCGGCCCGGGTCCGCTGAGCGGCTGCAGTGCTGGTAGTACCCCGACGGCGCGATCTGCAACACGCGGCAGATCGGCTCGACGCCGTATGCGGTCCGATGCGCGTCGATGAACGCGTACATCATTTCGTGAGGCGGTCGAGCTCCGCCGCGGCGAAAAACGCGCTGGTAGACTCAACGGGTCAGTGCAACACCCAGCCCGGCCTCTTCTACTACTGCTACTACTGCGCACCATGGCCAAGATCGGTCGCCCCGGCCTCCCGTCGGACAAGCGGCAGGAAGTATGGGAGCGCTGGAAGGCGGGCGACTCGATCTCGGTGATCGCGACGTCGGTCGGGTCGCCGCCCGGCTCCATCTTCTCCATCCTACTCCCATACGGCGGCATCTATCAGCCGCCCCAGCGGCGCCGGGCGACGGCGCTCAGCCTCGCCGAGCGCGAAGAGATCTCGCGCGGCGTGGCGGCGCAGGAGTCCTACCGCGCCATCAGCCGGCGCCTCGGCCGCCCCGCCTCGACGATCAGCCGCGAGGTCGCACGCAACCGCGGCGCGGCCAAGTATCGCGCCGTCGACGCGGATGACCGCGCGTGGCGGCGGGCGAAGCGCCCCAAGCCCTGTCTGCTGGCCCGGCGGCCGGCGCTCGCGGCGTACGTCCGCGACCGCCTGCGCGAGGACTGGTCGCCCGAGCAGATTGCCGGAACGCTCAAGAAGCAGCACGCCGAGGGGAGCGCGATGC
Organism: Gemmatirosa sp.; assembly: GCA_036401455.1. GTDB lineage: Bacteria > Gemmatimonadota > Gemmatimonadetes > Gemmatimonadales > Gemmatimonadaceae > BPUI01. Next base: position 6,738 of record DASWUT010000025.1, read on the forward strand.
GCGTGTCGCACGAGACGATCTACCGGACCCTGTTCGTCGA
>DASWUT010000026.1:0-4133 GCA_036401455.1 Gemmatirosa sp.
GGCGGGCACGACTACGTGGTCGCGATGGATTCGCTGCTCTACTACCCCGCCTCGGACGCGGCGCGCGCGCTCGGCGTGTTCGCGGGGCGGACCTCGCGGGCGGTGCTCGCGACGTTCGCGCCGGCGACGCCGCTGCTGCGCGCGATGCACGCGACGGGGCGCCTGTTTCCGCGTGGCGACCGCGCGCCGGCGATCGAGCCGGTGGGCGAGCGCGCGCTCCGCGCGGGCATCGATGCGCTCGTCGGTCGTGACGCGACGCTCGCCGGCTGGCGGTGGGCGCGGTCGGCCCGCGTCGCGCACGGTTTCTACACCTCGCAGGCGCTCGAACTGCGTCGCGGGGCTGGTTCCCTGGCCTCTGTTCCGGAGCACCTCGCATGACCTCGACCGTTGCTGCCGTCGCGCTCTTTGCCGTCGCCGCCCCGATGCGCGCGTGGTTCGTCGCCCGGCGGCGCGAGCAGGTGCCGTGCACGCTGGATCTGGAGAGCACGCCCGAGCACTTCCACGCGCACGCCGTGCTGGACGGCGCGGTGGTGCACGAGGGGGATGCGGTGCAGCTGTTCGACGCGCCGACGCACATCGCGCCGGGCGAGAAGCGGACGGTGCAGACGCGGGCCGAAGTCGCGCACGCGAGCGCGCCGCGACGCTGGTGGACGCGGATGGTCGGCGTGAGCGAGATCAGCTCGCTCTACGAAGTCGGATTCGAGGGCTGAGGGAGGCGATCGCCATGTACAACGTGACGCAGGGTCCGCGCGAGTCGTTCGTGCCGTTCACGCCGCCGGCGGGCGACACGCCCGAGGCGATGGCCGCGGCGGCGACGCCGGCCGGAACGCGCGACGGGCGTGCGCCCAACGAATCGACGCGCCAGGCGCAGGAGGACGCGGTCCTCACGCCGCGGTTCTACACCACGGATTTCGCCGAGATGGACCGGCTGCAGGTGGAGCGGCACCGCGCGCTGTGGGACGCGATGGTCGACGAGTTCCGCCGCGATCCGAATAAGGACCACTTCAAGCGGAACGCCGAGTTCGACGCCGACTTCTCGGACATGGATCCGGCGCTGCGGCGGCAGTTCGTCGACTTCCTCGTCAGCTCGGTGACGGCGGAGTTCTCGGGGTGCGTGCTGTACGCCGAGATCAAGAAGCGGGTGACCAACCCCGACGTGCGCGAGCTGTTCGGGTTCATGAGCCGCGACGAGGGGCGCCACGCGGGGTTCATCAACCACGTGCTGAAGGACTTCGACGTCGCCGTCGACCTCAGCTTCCTGACGAAGGCGAAGAAGTACACGTACTTCAAGCCCAAGTTCATCTACTACGCGACGTACCTGAGCGAGAAGATCGGCTACGCCCGCTACATCACGATCTTCCGCAACTTCGAGCGACAGCCGGAGAAGCGGTTCCACCCGATCTTCAAGTGGTTCGAGAACTGGTGCCACGACGAGTTCCGCCACGGTGAGGCGTTCGCGGTGCTGATGCGCGCCAACCCCGAGACGCTGAGCGGGGTGAACAAGCTGTGGATCCGGTTCTTTCTCACGGCAGTGTTCGCGACGATGTACGTGCGCGACCACCTGCGGCGCCCGTTCTTCGAGTCGATGGGGATGGACGTGGACGACTACGACCGGCGGGTGCTCGCGCTGACCAACCGGATCAGCCGGCAGGTGTTCCCGGTCGTGCTCGACCTCGACAACGACCGGCTGTGGGCGCTGTTCGCGCGGCTGCACCGCAACACCGAGGCGATCGGCGAGGCGACGAAGGCAGGCGGCGTGGGCAACACGCTCAAGGCGGCGGCGCTCCGGCTCGACTGCGCGATCACCTTCGCGCGCGCGTACCTGCAGCGCCCGGTCGCGAACGCGCTGCCGGCCGACGTGCGGCTGCAGCCGGTCTGGTGACGGCGTGGTGAGCGCGCGATGACGACGCCGGCCGCTCCCTGGACGCGGGCGTGGATGCAGCTCGGCGCGCGGTGGCTGCCGTTCGCCGACGCGGCGACGGCGGAGCTGCCGTTAGGCCGCCTGCTGCGGCTCGGGCTGTTCCAGGTGACCGTGGGCGCGGCGCTCACGCTGCTGACGGGCACGCTCAACCGCGTGATGATCGTCGAGCTGCGGGTGCCGGCGTCGGTGGTCGGGTGGATGCTCGCGCTGCCGCTGTTCGTCGCGCCGTTCCGCGCGCTCGTCGGCCACCGGTCGGACGTCTACGCCTCGGTGTTGGGGTGGCGGCGGGTGCCGTACGTGTGGTTCGGGACGATGATGTCGTGGGGCGGGCTGGCGATCCTGCCGTTCGCGCTGATCCTGCTCTCGGGGGACACGCACGGTTCGCGCGCGGCGGCCGTGGTCGCGTGTGGGCTCGCGTTCTTTCTCGTCGGCGCGGGGATGCACACGACGCAGACCGCGGGACTCGCGCTCGCCACCGATCTCGCGCCGGATTCCGCGCGGCCGCGCGTCGTCGCGCTGCTCTACCTGATGCTCCTCGTCGGGACGTTCGTGAGCGCGCTCGCGTTCGGCGTGGCGCTGCGGGATTTCTCGCAGATCCGGCTGATCCGGGTGATCCAGGGAACGGCGGTGGTGACGCTCGCGCTCAACGTGATCGCGCCCTGGAAGCAGGAGGCGCGGCGGCCGATGTCGCGCGCCGAAGTCGCGGCGGCACCGCGGCCGCCGTTCCGCGCGCGGTGGCGCGCGTTCGTCGGTGCGGGGAAGGCCGCGCGGTTGCTCGCCGCGGTGGGGCTCGGCACGTTCGCGTTCAATCTGCAGGACGTGCTGCTCGAGCCATACGGCGGTGAGGTACTGCACCTGTCGGTGGCCGGAACCACCGCGCTCACGGCGCTGTTCACCGCCGGGATGCTCGCCGCGTTCGGCGTCAGCGCCCGAGCGATCGAGCAGGGGCGCGACCCGATCCGCGTGGCCGCGCTCGGCGTCGGGTGCGGGATGCTCGGCTTCGTCGCGGTGATCTTCGCCTCGCCGCTCGCCGACATCACGTTGTTTCGCGTCGGGAGCGCGCTGATCGGCTTCGGCGAGGGGTGCTTCGCGGTGGGCACGCTGACGAGCGCGATGGGGCTCCGCGCCGCGGTCGGCGATGCCGCCGACCAGCACGGCATCGCGCTCGGCGCGTGGGGCGCGGTGTTCGCGACGGCGGAGGGCGCGGCGCTGGCACTGAGCGGCGTGGTGAAGGACGCGATCGCCGCGCTCGTGCGCGACGGCGTGCTCACCGGCGGTCTCGCGGTGCCGAGCGTGCCGTACAGCGTCGTGTACCACGCCGAGGTCGCCCTTCTGTTCGCCACGCTCGTCGCGCTCGGCCCGCTCGTCGCGCGCCGCACCGCGTTCGCCCCCGCGGGTCCGCGCCAACGGTTCGGGCTCGCCGAACTGCCCGGCGGTTAGGCCCGCCGCCTGCTGATTTTCGCCCACCCGTTTCACCCGCCACCCGCAGCCGGAGGTTCCGCTCGTGCACATCGCGAAGTCGATCGATCTCGCCCAGATCGCGATCTACGCATTCTGGATCTTTTTCGCCGGACTCATCTACTACCTGCGGCGCGAGGACAAGCGCGAGGGCTACCCGATGGTGTCGGACGGCCCTGGCGGCACGATCCAGGGGTTCCCGCGGACGCCGGGGCCCAAGCGGTTCATCCACCGCCCCGTCGCCGCCGATCTGCCGTCGGGGACGTCGGCCGAGTCCGCCGCCTCGATCGCGGCGACGACCAGCGCGCCGCCCGTCGTCTGACGCCTAACGCCAGGAGCCACGTCCCGTGACCAACGCCACTACCGCGCGCACCACCGCGCGCACCACCGCGCCCACGTACGCGCCGGCGCTCGACCAGCCCGGCGAGCCGCTCGAACCGATCGGCGACCCGATGACGAGCGGCCTCGGCCCGTCGGCCTGGGCCAACCGCGCCGACGTGCCCGACCTCACCGTGCACGGCGATCCGAAGATCGTCCCGATGCGCGTCGCGCAGAATTTCTACATCGAGCCGCGCGACCCCGATCCGCGCGGGATGCGGGTCGTCGGCTGCGACGGCGAGGTGGCCGGCGTGATCACGGACGTGTGGGTCGACCGCGCCGAGCCGCAGGTGCGCTACTTCGAGGTCGAACTGCCCGCCGGCGCCGCGGCGGCCGCCGGCACGGCCGGGCGCCGCGTTCTAATGCCGGCCCCGGT
>DASWUT010000027.1:0-2113 GCA_036401455.1 Gemmatirosa sp.
TGCGTTTCGGGCATCGCGACGTGCACCTGCGCCTGCTCGATGCCACGCATCTTGCCGATCGTGCGCTCCAACTCGCCTTCGAGCGCGCGACGGTAGTTGATGCGCTGCGTGAAGTCGGTCATCCCCCACGACGGCTGGTCGAACAGCTCCAGCCCGGGGCGCCCGGCGTTGGGCAGGCCGCCGTCGCGCGCGAGCGTGACGCGGGCGCGGGCGAGGTCCTCGGTCTTGACCTGGATCTCGGTGCCGCCCTTCTCGAGGTGGTACTCGATGCCGGCCTCGCCGAGCTTGTCAGTCATCTTGCCCGACTGCTCGACGGGGACGTTGGCGAAGACGGGAACGAACGTCGGCGCGGTCGCCCAGCGCGAGACGCCGAAGACGAGGCCCGCGGTGAGGAGGCCGACGAGAAGGATCAGCGCGCGGCGGGGTCCGCCCAGCCGATCGACGGCGGGCTGGAGGGGCGCGAGGGGGGCGGGGAGGGCGGCGAGCACGCCACGCGCAATCGCAGTGCGCGTTCCACTATCATGTGTTCGCTAACGCGTTACCCGGAAACAACTTGGGCCGACCTCGTGGAGGTCGGCCCGTCAGCTCGACTTGGCCGAGCGGCAGCTTTTGCCGAGTGCGAGGCGGCATGCTCGGCCGCCTCGCCACCGGGGGAACGCGTTCAGTCGCGGTACGGGTAGTCCGGATCGGCGAGGCGCGTCACGCGGGCCAGATCCTCGGGATCGGCCATGTTGCGCGCGAGGTCGACGAGCATCGGGCTGAGGTGCCGCCCATAGTAGAGCAGCGACGCCGCCCGTGGGCGGTGCGACATCAGGTACGCCAGGATCGGCTTGTCGGCCTTGAGGCCATTGCACCGCCGGCAGGCCAGGACGAGGTTGTCGCGGCGGTCGTACGCCGTGCGCCCGCGGCGGGGCGTCACGTGATCGAGGGTGATTTCCCCTTCCGGCACCTTGCGCGCGCAGTACGCGCAGACCGGGCCATGCTGAGCGAGCAGCCAGCGGCGGGTCTCGCCGTAGGCCTCGCGGTCGGTCGGCAGCGACACCGAGCGTTCCTGCTCGGCGGCCGCGTACGGGGACCGGCGGCGCGAGCGGCGGGCGCGCTTGGGCGCCTCGTGCAGCGACGTCGCGTGTGACGGCGCGTCGTGCGTCAGCGGGCCGTGGCCATGCGGGTGACCGTTCAGTGCATGGCCGTTTGCCGGCTGGCCTTTCTGGGGGTGGGCAGGATGCCCATGCTGCGGGGACGGCGCGTAGAGCGCGTCGGCCGCGGCGCCCCGAGCAGTGCTCTTGGGGGCGCGGTCGGCCGAGTGGGGGCGCGCGGCCTGCTGCCGGCGCGCGGGTGGTGCTGTCATGCGGTACGGGTGAAGGAACGCGGACGAGGGCGCCGCATTGGTGCCCCGCCGACCAGGACCCGGTCCTGGACACGGGATGATACACCGGCGCGACGGTTTCGGCCGGATCCGGCGGAAAATCGCGCCGCCCGGCGCGTCAACTCTGCATCGCGGTGAGCGTCTTGTAGGCGTCGAGCACCTTGTTCCGCAGCTCGACCATCATCTCCAGCGAGAGGCTTGCTTCCTCACCGGCGGCCATCACCTGATGCAGCTCGACCGGCTCGCCTCGGAGGAAGCGGTCCTTCAGTTCGCCCGCCGCGTCCTGCTGGTCGGAAACCCCGCTCACGAACTGCTTGAGCGTGTCACCGAACGACGTGCCGCCGGCGTCCTTGGGCGCGCCGACCGGCACGCGGATCGTCGACCCGGTGTCGAGCCCGAGCCCACCGGCGATCCCGTTCCCGACCGCCAGGTGCGAGCGCATGCGACTCGTGATCGCGGAGATGGCGTCCGACATGACCGCCTACGCCTTCACGTCCAGGCGCCCGCCGCGGGCCGCGGCGCCGAACGCGTTGGCCGCCGCCGCGTTGCCCTGCAGCGCCTGCACGCCCGCCGCGACGCGACCGTAGGTCAGCGGGCCGCTCGCCGAACTCTTGGCGAAGAACGCGCGTTCCTCGCCCGTCAGCACGCCCCACAGCTCGGGATCGGTGCCCGCCGGCGCCTCGGCTGGCAGCGATGCCTGAGTGGTGCCGAGCGGTGACGTCGCGCCACGCGTGGGCAGTGGTGCCG
>DASWUT010000028.1:0-4379 GCA_036401455.1 Gemmatirosa sp.
CGCGGTCGTCGGCGAACAGGGCGCGCACGTGGGCGATCGTGTCGAACCCGCCGGTAGCGCCGCCGCGGAACGCCGCCGCGAGGGTGACGGCGTACGTTACCGCGAGCAGCGCGGGCAGCCCGAGGCCGGTCACGCGCCACCCCCACGTTCGAAGCCGAGGGACGACGAGGGTGGCGGCAAGGAGCAGCCAGGCGGCAAGGGCTGCGGTGTTGGCCGCGCGGAACAGCGCGGCGGAGGTGGGGTCGGTCGGGGTCGGCACGGTGGAACGCTCCAGTGTTAACAGTGTATAGCTACAACATGACGACCAATGTGCACACTGTCAAGATCCAGCGCGCGCCTGATCGCTACCACCACGGCGCGCTGCGGCAGGCGCTCCTCGCGGCGGCGGAAGCCATCATCGCCGAGCGGGGGGTCGACGGCTTCAGCCTGCGCGAGGCGGCGCGGCGGGCCGGCGTGTCGCCTGCCGCGCCTCAGCACCATTTTGGCGATGCGCGCGGACTCCTCACCGCGGTTGCCACGACCGGCTTCGAGCAGCTGGCCGACACACTGGCGGCCGCCACGGCGCACGCCGGGCCGCACCGCGATGCGCGCATCCGCGCGCAGGGCCTGGCCTACGTCGCCTTCGCCCTCGCCCAGCCGGCGCGGTTCGACGTCATGTGGCGAGGGGCGCGGGTCGACTGCGATGACCCGGCGTATGCGGCCGCCAGCCGCCGCGCCTTCGCGGTGTTGGCGGCGGTCGTCGCCGGCGGCTCGCCGGAGGACGCCCCCGAGACCGCGCCCATGACCGCGCCGAACGACGCCGACCCGCGGGTCCTCGCGTGCTGGGCGGTCGTGCACGGGTTCGCGCGGCTCGCGCTCGACGGCGTGTTCGGCGCGGGGGCAGCGGCCGCGGACGCGGCCGCCGACGCGTTGCTGCCGGCCGTCCTCGACTGCGTGCGCGTGTGATCCCGCGGTGCCGCGGGCGGCCGACGTCGAGTATGCCGGTGAAGCGTTAGGCGGCCGCGCGCTCGGCCACGGGTCGGCGACGCCGCGCGATCTGTGCGATGGCGGGCGGAACGTATGCTGCGCCGTCCAGCGGCGCCACGTCGACGCCTGGCGGGACGATCGCGTCGATCCGGTCGAGCACCGCGTCGTCCAGCACCACCTCGGCCCCGGCGAGCAGACCATCGAGCTGCTCCATGGTCCGCGGGCCGATGATCGCTGCGCTGAGCGCAGGGTGCGCCACCACGAAGGCGAGCGCCATGTGCATCAGTGAGATGCCCGCACTCTCGGCCACCGGGATGAGCTGCTCGACCGCGTCGAGGCTCCCTTCATCCGACATGGCGTTCGGGAAGTATCGCGCGCGCAGCGAGTCGGGCGACTGCTCGCCCTTGCGGTGCTTGCCGGTGAGCATGCCCTTGGCCAGCGGGCTCCACGCCAGCACGCCCATGCCGTAACGCTGGCAGGTGGGGAGCACCTCGCGCTCGATCGAGCGGTTCAGAATGGAGTAGGGCGGCTGTTCGGTGCGGAACCGGGCCAGCCCTCGGCGCTCGGCGACCCACTGCGCCTCGACGATGTCCGACGCCGGGAAGGTCGAAGCGCCGATCGCACGCACCTTGCCGGCCCGCATGAGGTCGGTGAGCACCGACAGCGTCTCCTCGATGTCGGTGTCCGGCGCCGGACGATGCACCTGATAGAGGTCGACGTAGTCGGTCTGCAGGCGCTGGAGCGAGTCGTCGAGGGCGCGCGTGAGCCAGCGGCGCGAGCTGCCCCGCCGGTTCGGGTCCCTGGGATCGTCGCCCATCGGGAGGAACGCCTTGGTGGCGAGCACGACGGCGTCGCGCCGGCCTTTGAGGGCCTTGCCGACGATCACTTCGGACTCGCCGTGACTGTACGCGTCGGCTGTATCGATGGCGTTGATGCCGAAATCGAGAGCCTTGTGGATGATGCGGACGCAGTCGTCGTGGTCCGGGTTGGCGAGCTTGCCGAACATCATCGCGCCCAGGCAGTAGGGGCTGACCTGGATGCCAGTGCGGCCGAGCGGGCGGTAGCGCATGATGAGTTCCGATTGCGGGTCTAGCGAAGGTCGGGTCCGCGCGGTAGCTCTCCAATACGGAACCAGCGTCCGCTTCGCACTGCATGCATACGGAACTGCGTTCCGTTTCGCAAGAGGTCAGTTTCGCCATGACGCACGACGGCAACCCGTTGCAAGACGTCGGCACGCCCGGCGAGCCGGAGGGGCCCGCGCGGGCCGACGCGCGGCGGAGCCTCGACGCGTTGCTCCGAGCGGCCGCAGCCGTTTTCGCCGAGGCCGGGGTCGACGCGCCGATGCGGACGATCGCGGCCCGCGCGGGCGTCGGGGTCGGGACGCTCTACCGACACTTCCCGCACCGCTCGGATCTTCTCACGGCGATCGTCCGACGCGAAGTCGACGCCTGCGCCGAGGCGGCGGCGAGCGTCGCGACCACGCAAGCGCCGGGCGACGCGCTCGCGTCGTGGATGCAGCGGCTGGTCGACCTGGCGGCGACGAAGCGGGGCTTGGGACCGGCGCTGCACTCGGGCGATCCCGCGCTGCAGTCGCTGCCGGACTATGTGCTGGGCCGCCTCACGCCGCCACTTCGCGGGCTGCTGGACGCCGCGTACGCGGCGGGCGCAATCCGGGCGGGCACCGACGCGCGAGAACTGTTGTTGGCGGGCCTGCGGCTCGCCGCCCCAGCGAGCGAGGGCGACGCCGCACCAGCGCGGCGGATGCTGGCCCTGCTGGTCGACGGGCTGCGCTATGGCGCGAGCGCCCCCGCGAACCCAGCGCCCGATTGACGGGTCGCCGCGCGTCCGCGCCGCGGAGGCGGCTTCACGTCATGGCCAGTGCCGTGTCGCTCGTGCCGACTCGGGTACAGGACTCGGGTACAGGGCATGAGTGTCCTCGCGTTCGCTCTGGCCGGGCTCGAACGACGGGGCGGACGCCCGACCACCGAACCAGTGCGCTCTCAGCTGCTCACCGGCCGATAAGAACAGTTATCAGCCGTACTGTTCAAGAGCCGCGCTCTTTACCGAGTAAACTCGCTCACGCAACCCATCCGCTCTGGTTGTTGCATCGAACGGGCGAGATTTGGAAGGACGTCAGCTCGTCATCGTCGTGCGACGTCTGGGCCGTGACCGACGGTCGCGGAACTCGTGGCTGCGGCGCGGCGTGCGACGTTGCATACGAGACCGAGTTCCGCGACACCCGTCGCCGCTGGCGTTAGCTCAGTTTCGGGTAGGACGACGGTGTCGCAGAATTGACCAACGAACCGGCGCGCGGGCCGGGGCTAACACCGAATCAGTGAACCATCCCGAGCGCCCCGGCGACCGGCACCCAGCGGCTGAATGGGCCAAACGGCCCGCGCTCGAGGAGCACGTACGCGCTCCGCCCGCACAGCCCCGCGCACGAGTACTCCAGCCAGAGGAGCGCCTGACGGTCTTCCGCACCCACCCCCACCCGGGACGCGTCCAGGAAGCCGCGCGCCCCCGGATAGCGGGCTTGGAATGCGGTCCAGAAGCGGTCGCGCCCGTCGGGCAGCGTCAGGGATTGCCCCTCCAGCACGAACGCGTCAAGATCGCGGCGGCGCCCGGGCTGCAGGACCAGCCGGCGGCGTGTCGGGCGCGGCGGGCAGCCCGCCGACGGCCGGGCGTTGCGGGCCACGTAGCTCGCCCACGTGCTCGGCGCCAAGGTCGGGAGGGCGCGGCGGAGGACCGCGTACGCGTGCGCGGCCGCGGCCGGCGTGCGCCAGGGCGCCCCCGCGGTCGAGTCGAGCAGGACCGCGGGACCGTTCCGCGGGTCGAGCGTGTCGAGCAACGCGCCGAGCGCCGCACACTCGACGGCGTCGGGGGAGCCGCTCCTCGGGCCCACCTCGCGGCACGCGGTGAGTCCGGGACCGGTCATGACCGCTGCGAGGAGCACCGCCACGACGCGGCGGCGGACTGCCGTCGCGAGACCGACGAGCCGTGTGACACGCGTCGTCGGCATCCGCGCAGGCGTCCCGGTGAGGTGACGGGGGATGCGCCCCTCAGGCCGTCGGACTGGCCGGGACGGTACGCGAGCACCCGCCCGCGTACCCGGCCGCAGCCGACGAGGGTCCGCACTGTCCCAGCGCGGCTGGATGGGCGACGACAGACCGGCCCTCGGCCGCGCCCGCGAGCGCGGGTGAGCCCCGGCGGAGTCTACCGGAACTGGGCGGCCGGCGCTGCGTCTCCGTTAGGCGCTGGTCACGTTTTCGGGACTCGGGACCGCTGTCGCACAACCGACCCCGTTTCTGCGCTTGGCCCATCCCCGTTCACCCGGACGTCGGAGGTGCGGCCGATGCCGGCGCCGGCGACGGCCCCGTCCACGTGCGCACGACGGCCTCGGTCGACGCGGCCTC
>DASWUT010000029.1:0-2961 GCA_036401455.1 Gemmatirosa sp.
CGCCGTCGCGAGCGCGGCGAGGTCCGCGGCCGGCGTCGTGACGCGCGGATCGAGGCGCAGCGTGAGCGGCTGCGTGTAGCGGCGGCCGTCGACCGTCAGGCGAACGGTGTACGCGCCCGGCGGCGCCCAGGGGGCGTCGACGCTCGGGTAGGTACGGTGCGGCACGGGGCCCTGCCCGCCCTCGTCGTCATCGCCGGGCGCATCGGCCGCACCGGGGATCGGATCGTCGTGCAGATCCCAGCTCACGCGGTGCATCCCGGCGGCAGTCGAGATGCGCATCGCCGGCGCGGGCCAGTAGAGCGGCACGTCGCAGTGCGGCGCGGACGGCGTGCGCTGGCAGACGCGGTCGTACGCCGCGGGGTCGCGTGCGGGGTCGGGCTCGGGGGTGCCGTCCGCGCTCGAGTACCTGCGCACCGGCGTCCCCGCCCCGTCGAGAATCTCGAGCGTGACCGGACCCGCGGCGTCCGCGCCGAGCGCGTAGTCGATGATCCCGCCCGGGGGCGGGTTCTCGCCGGCCGGGAGCTCGGGGGGCCAGGGCGTCGGGTCGTTGGTCGCGAAGCGCACGCGCACGGCGGTCGCGGGCTTCACGAGGTAGGCCGCGTGCGCCGCGGCGGCCGCGCGCACGGCCGCGGCCTGGCGCAGCGGTGTGAGGTCGTCGAGGATCCAGAAGCCACGCCCGTGCGTGCCCGCGACGAGGTCGGCGCACAGACAGCTGCTATCGTCCTTGACCTGAAGGTCGCGCACCGAGATGGCCGGCATGTCGCGCCGGAGCGACTGCCAGTGGTCGCCGTCGTCGAACGAGACCCACACCTGCGTGTCGGTCGCCCCGTAGAGCAGGCCGGGGGTGCGCGGGTCCTCGCGGATCGAGTTGGCGACCGCGCCGGGCGCGATGCCGGCGTCGATCTCGGTCCAGCTCTGGCCGCCGTCGTGCGTGCGCCAGAAGTGCGGATTCCGGTCGTCGATGCGGAGCGTGTTGGCGGCCGCGTACGCGGTGCGCGCGTCGAAGTGGCCGGCGTCGATGTTGAAGATGCGCGTCCAGGGCTTGATCGCCGCGGGGGTGACGTTGGTCCAGTGCGCGCCGCCGTCGACCGTCGTCTGGATGTTGCCGTCGTCGGTGCCGGCCCAGAGGATGCCTGCGTCGCGCGTCGAGGGGGCGAGGGCAGTGATCGCGCCGGCCGGCGCCGGCGTCACGCTCGCGGCGTACTTGCCCGCGCTCGCCGGCACGGCCCACGTCTGGCGCGCGAGGTCCGGGCTGATGCGCGTCCAGCTGTGCGCGTGGTCCGTGCTCTTCCACACCACGTTGGACGTGTAGTAGAGCACGTTGGGATCGAGTGGCGACCAACTGATCGGCATCGTCCGCACGTTGCGGCCGAACTGCGTGCCGCGCGCCGTCGCGTCGGGTCCGACGAACGTCGTCTGTCCCGTCTTGCGGTCGTAGAGCGAGACGTTGGTACGCATCGACCCGTAGACCGCGTCGGGGTTTCTGGGGTCGGGGGCGGCAATGCCGTACTCCTGGATATTGACGGGGTGCCAGTCGTGGAAGGTGATCTCGCCGTCCATGGAGCGGCTGTCGACGCACGCCGAGCCCGAGTCCTGCTGGCCGCCGCAGACGCGGTAGGGGAAGGCGAAATCCGTCGAGACGTGGTACATCGCGGCGGTGGGCTGCGTGTACCAGTTGCTCCACGACGCGCCGCGGTTGGCCGAGACGACGGCGCCCTGGTCCGAGACGACGAGGAGGATGTTGGGGTCGTTCGGGTTGATCCAGGTCTTCTGGTAGTCGTCGCCGCCGGGCGCGCCGCGCACCGCGGTCCAGGTCTGGCCCGCGTCCTCGGTGCGCCAGAGCACGGTGGACGAGCTGTAGACCGCGCGCGGGTTCCGGGAATCGACGGCGAGCGTGGGCAGGTCGCCACCGCCGATGCGGATCATCGGGCGCGGATCGCCGATGTTGGGCGCCGCGGCGGAAGTCTGGCCGTTAGGCGATGCTCCTGCGCGCGCCGCGGCGGCGTCGGCGGCGCTCCCCGCCGGCGTGCCCGCGCCGCGGCGCGTCGTATCGCGCACGCTCGCCCCGTGGGCGTCGTGCGCGTCGGTGCCCTGTCCGCTACCGCTCTGCGCGTTTTCGACGGCGAGGCGCCAGTGCTCGCCCGCGTCGCTCGACGTGTAGAAGGCAACGACGCCCGTGCCCCCGCGTCCGACGTTCCCGTCCGGGCCCGCGCCGGCAACCGCCGCGTAGAGCGTCCGCGGGTCGCTCGGTGCGATCGCGAGGTTGGCCTGGATCACCGACGGCAGGCCGTTGGTCAGCTGCCGCCAGGTGGTGCCGCCGTCGGTCGACTTGAAGATGCCGTTCCCCGCCCCGCTGAACCCCTGCCCCTCGATGAAGCTCTGCTGCTGCTGCCAGAGCGTCGCGTACACGGTGTTGGGGTCGCGCGGGTCCATCCGCACGTCGTTGCCGCTGGTGTACTCGTCCTTGTAGAGCACCTTCTCGAACGTGCGCCCGCCGTCGGTCGAGCGGAAGATCCCGCGCTCGGCGTTGGGCCCATACGGATGGCCTAACGCGGCGACGAACAGCCGGTTGGGGTCGCGCGGGTCGACGTCGATCATCGCGATCATCTGCGAGTCGCGGAGCCCGAGGTGCGTCCAGGTCCGGCCGCCATCGGTCGACTTGTAGACGCCATCGCCGATCGCGAGGTCGGGGCGGATGATGCCGGCGCCGGTACCGACGTAGATCACGTCGGGGTTGCTGGGCGACACGGCGATCGCGCCGATCGAGCCGGTGCCCTCGGCGTCGAAGATGGGCTGCCAGGTGGAGCCGTAGTCGGTCGAGCGCCACACACCGCCGTTGTCGAAGCCGACGTAGAAGACGTTCGGCTGGCCCGGCACGCCACAGAGCGCGCGGGCACGGCCGGCGCGCGTGGGGCCGATCTCTCGCCAGTGCATCGCGGCGGCGACGGCCGCCGCGACGGG